>DATBWP010000113.1:0-8200 GCA_036514735.1 Anaerolineales bacterium | reverse complement strand
ACAGCCCAATTGCAATGAAAAAACTGAAGTCCCGTATTTATTTCGAATCCTCATTTACCGGGGCCACAGTCGGGGCGCTGTTATTTTCTAAAGACACCATCCTGGTGGACGCCCCGCTCAAACCAGAAGATGGACGCGCCTGGTTGAACGACTTGCACAAGGCTGGGGCCAAGCCACGGCGTTTGGTTATCAACCTGGATTCGCACCCCGATCGCGCGCTGGGAACCCAGACCCTGCAGGCGCAGGTACTGGCGCACCGCGACGTCGTACGCCAGATCCGCCGCCGGGCCGCCATCTTCAAGGCGCTCAAACAGGAAAGCGGCGCGGAATGGGAAGAGACCCCGGGGTTGAGCGGGTTGCGCTGGGTCCTGCCGCAGCTTTCCTTTTCCGAAAATATCACCCTGTTCTTCGATGAGATCGAGCTGCGCCTGGAATACCACCCCGGGCCGAGCCCGGGCGCTTGCTGGCTCCGATCGCCGTCGGACAAAGTAGTTTTCGTTGGAGATGCTGTGGTGGTGGGTGAGCCCCCATTTCTGGCTCAAGCGGATATCCCGGCCTGGCTTAAACAACTCGACCTATTGGCTTCGAAGGAATTCAGGGGATACACAGTGTTGGCCGGGCGTGGGGGCAAAACCACCGTGACGGATCTAAACGCTATGCGCCGTTTCCTCAAAGACGTGGAGGCGCGCTTGAAGCCTCTGGCCAGGAAAAAATCTGCTCCGGCTGAAATTGACAAACTGGCTGCCAGGCTGGCTGGCAAATTCAAAGGCTCGGGAAAACGCCAGCTTTTGTATACCCAGCGCCTGCGGTATGGCATGCAAGCATATTTCACCAGACGCTACCTGCCAGCCACTAAATCCTCAAATAACGACTGATCTCCATGATGGCGGCGGCCTACCTGCCTGTTTATGCATTAAGCCGAGGCGGGCACCCGGAATCGCTGCACTACGGCGCCATTGCTGTGGTTAGCGTTTCGGGCGACTTGCTGGCTGCTTATGGTGACCCGCATTTAGCCACCTTCCTGCGCTCTACCGCCAAGCCTTTCCAGGCGCTGCCGCTGGTGTTGGCCGGCGGGGTGGAGCACTTTGGCTTATCGGCTCAGGAACTCGCCCTGATCTGCGCCTCGCATTCTGGCACCGACGAGCACGCCGCCGCCCTGGAAACGTTGCAACGCAAGATCGGGATCAGCGAGAGCCAGCTGCAATGCGGCGTGCACCCTCCCTATCATGCGACCACGGTAGAACGGATGAAAAAAGCCGGCGAAGACCCAACCCCCAACCGCCACAACTGTTCTGGGAAACACACCGGTATGTTGGCGTATGCCAAGTTGCGCGGCTGGCCGCTGGATAGCTATCTCGATCCGCACCACCCACTCCAGCAAGAGATCCGCCACCAATTCGCCGAACTGGCTGACTTGCCTGAAGGTAAGCTGGCGCTGGGGACCGACGGATGCTCAGCGCCCATTTGGGCCGCGCCGCTCTACAACACGGCTTTGGCCTACGCTCGCTTGATGGATCCTGCAGGCCTGCATTCCGCGCACCGCAAGGCTTGCGAACAGATCCGCGAGGCTATGCTGGCTTATCCCAATATGGTGGCGGGGCCAAACCGCTTTGATACCCATTTGATGCAGGCGGCTGGCGGGCGCATCCTTTCGAAAGGCGGGGCGGAAGGTTTCCAGGGGATTGGTTTACGCGGTGGCGTGAAATCAGGTGGCTCCCCTGCCATCGGCATTGCGCTCAAGATCGCCGATGGTGACGGGCGCGGTTGGGTCAACCACGCAGTGGCGTTGGAAACTCTGCGCCAACTCGGCGTCCTCGCGGAGCAAGAACTGGTCGCCCTGGCCGCCTTTGGGCCGCAGCGCAGCCTAACGAATTGGCGCGGTTTGCAGGTGGGGCAGGGCGAGCCGATATTCGACCTGAAACGCTAGCCATGGACCTGGCGAAGCGTGCTCTGGCCATCCACCAACGTCTGTTAGATTTCTATGGCCACCCCCAATGGCGCAAACCCCTGCCGCCGCTGGATGAACTTATTTCCACCATCCTGTCTCAAAATACCAATGACCTCAACCGCGACACGGCATTTAACGCACTGAAGGAGCGCTTCACTTCCTGGGAAGCGCTGCGCGATGCGCCCCTGAGGCAAGTGAAAGCCGCCATCCGTACCGCCGGGTTGGCAAATCAAAAAGCACCACGCATCCAGGCTGCCCTGCGATCCATAACTAAACTGCGCGGCCAGTTATCGCTGGAATTTTTACGTGACCTGCCCGCGCCGGAGGCTAAGATCTGGCTGCGGCAATTCAAAGGCGTAGGTCCCAAGACAGCCGCCATCGTTCTGCAGTTTTCGCTGGGCAAACCCGCTTTTCCGGTGGATACGCATATCTATCGCGTCACCGGCCGCCTTGGCCTGCGGCCAGCCGGCATGAACGTGGAAAAAGCTCACGATTATTTCGAAAAATTGTTAACGCCTGAGAACTATTATGCTGCGCACCTCAACCTCATTCGCTTGGGACGCGAGATCTGCGTGGCGCGCAAACCAAGATGCCCCGATTGCCCGCTGAAGAACTTATGTGATTATTACGCGGAGAATTACAAGGGCAGCGAGTAATGATTTAGAGATCAGGGAAGATCAAGCTTCGTGTGTCGTTCAGGCTTGCCTGGGTAATCTTTTCCCTGGTCTCAGTCCGAAGAATCCATGCAGCGTAGTCTTCGGATTGACCAAGTTTCTGTACGTAAGGAAAATCTTGATTTACTTAAATCGACGTGCCAGTCGGGTGATAATCACTTCTTTTTCCCCGGGCACTTGCTCAGCCAGCCTGGCGGCCAGCACAACGGTTAGCCAGTCGTTCAGCTGGCTCTTTCCCCCAGGCAGCAGCGTGAAATATTCATCGAGATAAGCCTGTAACGCTCCAGCGCGTAGCAAATCGATCAAAAATCTTCTCGGGGCAGGCATGGAGAAGCGCGGGATGGTGAATAGCATCTGCGTGCGGGCCACATCCGCCAGCGAATTTCCTTGGCCGGCATCCAGCCAATCGATAATGACCGGTTGCTGCTCGGTGATGATGATGTTGGCGGGGTGAAAGTCACCATGGCAGAACGAGTCGCCTGCCGGAAGGCTGGCAAGCAAGCTCAATATCGCAGCCTGGAGGCGCGGGGCCAGGTCGTTATTGCGTTCGATGGCGTGCTGCAATCTCTGGTTGAACGAGATCAGTTCGAGCGCCTTTTTGCTGTGTACCAACACATGCAGCCGGGCAAGTTGCCTGGCATAAACAAACGCTCGCCAGGGTTTTGCGAGGATGCGATCCAACATGGTTGGCCCGTTCACCCTTTCGTAGAGGACGCCAGGCCTGCCGTCCTGCTCCAGGATCGCCAGGACCGCCGGTACCGGCAGTCCGGCGCGAGCCGCCGCCAGCGATTTCTGAGCTTCTGCGAGCACTTCTTTCGATGAGTATCCGCGGCGCAAGAGCTTCAACGCCCAAGGGCCGACGGCGTAGAAATCTGCCGTGCGCCCTTGGCCGATGCGCTCTCCGGTTTGCATAGCGCCATTATAAAGAGGAGCAGGGAGCATAGGCACTGGGATCGGGGAAAGATTGGTTTGCTTCACTGGGGTATACTAGAAGTTGAAACGACGCCTTTTTGGTGTCGCAACCTCGGGGAGCTGACCTAGCAACCATGCTACGTGTTGGCTGAGAGGCAGGCAACGCCTGCGACCCGCACACCTGATCCGGGTAATGCCGGCGGAGGAATGCAACTTATTCATCCAACCTCCGGCAGCCCTGCGGAGGTTTTTTGTTAGCCATCGTGTTTGCCAACGGGGACTTGGATCCGCCCGCAGATCTAAAAGAGCAGCTGGCAGCCGCCGATCTCATCGTTGCCGCCGACGGCGGCGCCCTGCATTGCCGCGCCCTTAGCATCCGCCCTGACGTCGTCATCGGCGACCTGGATTCGCTGGATGCCGCCGCGCGCACCGATTTCGAGACCCAAGAAGTGCAGGTCTTGTCACACCCGACAGAGAAAGACCAGACCGATCTGGAACTGGCTCTTTTGCACGCCAAAGAAGCCGGGGCGCAGGAAATCCTGGTGCTGGCTGGCTTGGGCCGGCGCTGGGATCACAGTTTTGCTAACCTGCTGTTGGCAGCCCACCCGCAATTCTCCAGCCAGCGCATATTTTTTCTGCATGGGCAGCAACGCCTCTTTATTATTCACCGCCAAGCTCGCCTGGCGGCCAAAGTTGGCGAGCGCGTTTCGCTGCTGCCCCTGGGTGGCGATGCCTTGGGCGTGAGCACCCGCGGCTTGAAATATCCCCTGAACCGCGAGACTTTGGTTTTCGGCAGCAGCCGCGGAGTCAGCAATGTTGTCGACGAAGAGAACGCCGAAGTTGAGCTGGCCGCGGGCTGCTTGCTGTGCGTCGTTTCTCCGTCAAGCCTGGCCTAGTGGAGGTTGCCATGAAACTGCTAATTAAATCGTTGTTGTTTTTGGTACCTTTGGGTTTGGCAGCCTGCGCTCCTGAAAGCCAGACGGCTTCACCGGAAGGCCCGCGCAAACTCACGGTGATGACCCACGACTCCTTTGCCGTTTCCGAAGAAGTGGTTGCGGAATTTGAGGCGCAAAATAACGCTGACCTGGTTTTCCTCAAGCTGGGAGACACCGGCGAAGCCACCAACCGGGCGGTCTTATCTGCCAATGCGCCGCTGGCGGATGTCTTTTACGGCGTGGATAACACCTTCCTGAGCCGCGCCCTGGATGGGGATATCTTTGAACCTTATGCGTCTCCGTTGCTGGCCGAGATCCCTGACGAGTTCGAGCTCGACCCACAACACCGTGCCTTGCCCGTGGATTATGGTGATGTGTGCTTGAACTACGACTTGGCTTATTTTGAGGATCACGACCTTGCCCCGCCGGCTGACTTGGAAGCTCTGCTTAACCCCGAATACCGCGGTCTGCTGGTCGTGCAGAACCCCGCGACTTCCTCGCCGGGCCTGGCTTTCCTGCTGGCTACTATCGGCCATTTTGGCGAGGATGGCTATTTAGGTTACTGGGAAGGTTTAGCGGCCAATGAGGTTAAGGTGGTCAACGATTGGGAGACTTCCTTCTACACGGAGTTCAGCCGCTGGGGTGGGGAACGCCCCATCGTCGTGTCCTATGCCTCCAGCCCGGCGGTGGACCTGATCTTCGCGGAAGAGCCAATGGACGCGCCGGTTACCGCTGCGGTGGTGTCCGCTGGGTCTTGTTTCCGTCAGATCGAATTTGTTGGCATCCTGAAAGGCACCCAACAGCGCGAACTAGCCGAGGCCTGGGTGGATTTCATGCTGTCCCCCATCTTCCAGGGGGACTTGCCTCTACAAATGTTCGTGTTTCCGGTCAACCCCAACGCGCAGTTACCCACCGTCTACGTGGATTTCCTGGTCGAGCCGCAGGATACTGCGGTCGTCAGTCCTGCGGATATCGCCGCCCACCGCGAGGAATGGATCCAGGCTTGGACGGATACCGTGCTTAGATAGGACAAGCGCAGAAGCGATGAGTACCAAACACAGCCGACCCTTCATGCCCGGCTACGGCATCGCCGCAGAAACCGATGGCGTCGGTTTGCTGCCATGGGCTTTCGTTGAGGAGCGCATGGTTGCTGCCCATAATTATTGGGTGTGCACATCCGGCCCGCAAGGTCCACACGCCGCCCCCGTGTGGGGTTTGTGGTTCGAAGGCGCTTTCTATTTCAGCACAGGAGAGCGCTCACGCAAAGGCCGCAACTTGACCGCCAACCCGCAGATCAGCGCGCATCTGGAAAGCGGGGACGAGGTCGTGATCCTCGAAGGGGTCGTGACCGAGGTAAAAGATAAATCTGTGCTTCATTCACTCGACGAGGCTTACCAAACAAAATATGAGATGCCCATGCAAGGTCCCGGGCGCATCTACAAACTGATCGCCGCGAAAGTTTTCGCCTGGCGCGAGAAAGATTTTCCCACCAGCGCTACACGCTGGTCTTTTTGATGAGCCGATGCGCGCCAAATTGCTTCCGTTGATCCTCTGGCTGTTGCCCCTGACTTTTCTGGCCATCTTCTATTTCTATCCGCTGGGCAGCATTCTGGGACTTAGCTTCGCGCGCGGCGCAGGCTGGCTGCAGCCACTTCTGGATGTACTCAGCAATGCCGGGCTGCGCGGCGTTATTGGGTTTACTTTTTGGCAGGCTATTCTTTCCACGCTGCTTACCCTGGCCGTGGGGCTGCCGGCTGCTTACCTGGTAGCCCGCCATCGCTTCCCGGGCAAGAGTCTGTTGCGTGCCTTGAGCGGTGTGCCTTTCGTGCTGCCCACTCTGGTGGTAGCGGCTGCTTTTGACGCCTTGCTGGGGCCGCGCGGCTGGCTGAATCTGGCGCTCATGCAATTGTTCAACCTCAGCAGCCCGCCGGTCCAGTTCGTGAACACCTTTGGCGCCATTCTCGTGGCGCACGTTTTTTACAACATGACCATCGTGCTGCGTTTGGTGGGAGATTTCTGGGCGCGGCTCAGCCCGCGCATTGAGCAGGCTGCCCGCAGCCTGGGCGCCAATCCCTGGCAGGTATTTCGCCAGGTCACTTTGCCGATGATCTTCCCGGCCCTGGCTGCCGCGGCGCTGTTGGTGTTTATTTTTGATTTCACTTCATTCGGCGTCATCCTGGTTTTAGGCGGCCCGCGCTTCGCCACCCTGGAAACCGAGATCTATTACCAAACGGTGGCCTTGTTCGATCTGCCCACCGCGGCTGTTCTGGCGCTGGTCCAGCTCCTGTGCACGCTAGCGTTGACCGTCATTTACACTCGGCTTTCAGCCCGCCTTTCCCGGCCTGCGGACCTGCGCACCCCAAAGGTATCCGCTCAACCGTTTGCCAACCGGCGCGCTAAGCTGGCTGCAGTAAGTTTTCTGGTGTTGCTGGCTTTGTTCTTCGCCGCACCACTGGCAGGCTTGGCTTTTCGCTCCGTATCGCGTTTGGGCGCAGAACGCGGCCAGACCGCCAGCCAACCTGGCCTGACCTTGGACTATTACCAGGCTCTCAATCAGGACCCGCGCGACAACATCTTTTTTGCATCCCCCAGCCAGGCTATTCGCACTTCGCTGCTCTACGCCGGTGCCACTGTTACCTTGGCCCTGGCCATTGGTTTGCCGGCCGCCTGGGCTTTAGCGCGGCGGCGGGATGCCCTGCTCAGCCGCTTGCTCGATCCCTTGCTCATGCTGCCCCTGGGCACCTCTGCCGTCACCCTGGGGCTGGGCTTCATCGTGGCGTTAAATAGCCCGCCGCTGGATCTGCGCAGCTCGCCGCTCCTTATTCCGCTGGCGCACACCCTGGTGGCCTTGCCATTTGTGGTGCGCAGCCTTACCCCGGCGCTGCGCAGCATTCGGCCACGCCTGCGCCAGGCGGCGGCCGTGCTGGGCGCTGCACCCGGCCAGGTGCTGCGCCACATCGACCTGCCGTTGGTAGGTCGCGCCCTGCTGGTCTCGGCCATGTTCGCCTTTGCCATCTCCATCGGCGAATTCGGCGCCACTGCCCTCATCGCCCGCCCGGAATTCCCCACCATCCCGGTGCTGATTTACCGGCTGCTCTCGCAGCCGGGTGCGCTCACTTATGGGCAGGCTATGGCCCTTAGCATGATCCTTATGCTGGTCACCGGCGGGGGAATGTTGGCCATCGAGAAGTTGCGCGTGGCCGACTTGGGGGAGTTCTAGATGCTGGAACTACGCAAGATACACAAGTCTTTTGGTGGCAAAGCCGCGCTGAGCGACGTTTCATTTCGGGTCGCCAGCGGTGAGATCGTTGCCTTGTTGGGCCCCAGCGGCAGCGGTAAGTCCACTCTGCTTTCCATCGTGGCGGGTTTGGAGAAGGCGGATCGCGGCCAGGTGCGCTGGGATGGGAAAAACCTGTCCGGCGTCCCGCCGCATCGCCGCAAGTTCGGGCTGATGTTCCAGGATTTTGCGCTCTTTCCGCACCGGGATGTGTTTGGCAACGTGGCCTTTGGCCTGCAGATGGCAGGCACGCCGATCACACAGGTGCGCCGGCGTGTGAATGAAGTGCTGCACTTGATGGGCCTGTCTGGTCTGGAACACCGCGAGGTCAGCGCCCTTTCGGGCGGCGAACAGCAGCGCGTAGCGCTGGCGCGCGCCCTGGCACCGCAACCGCGGCTGCTGATGCTGGATGAACCGCTGGGTTCGCTGGACCGCGCCCTGCGCACCAGGCTGT
>DATBWP010000112.1:0-3331 GCA_036514735.1 Anaerolineales bacterium | reverse complement strand
AAGGCTGTCGTCGTGTTCGCGAGTGATGAGCGCTGGGATTATGGTGTGATAGGGGCGTTTCCCGGGCGCTAAAGCATTAGGATGCCCCGGATCAAGGCTAAAACCAAAGCCTCGGTTTTGTAGAGTGAATCCCCAACCCTTGGGCACGATGCCGGTACCAAAACCATAGTAGTTGCTATTAATAAAGGAGCAGGCAGAACCCTCTTCGTCCACGACGCTTAAGTACACAGTGTCGCTGCTTGAGGTCGGGGCACCATGGCTAAAGGAGGGGTTAGCCTGCTTGAGATCAATGAGTTCCCTTCGTTTGAAAGCATATTCCTTGGATAGCATGGCATCCAATGGCGCAGAATTTGTGGCCGGGTCAGCCACAAACCAGCGCGTATCCGCAAAAGCCAGGCGCATGGCCTCAATTAGCAGGTGAAATCGCTCGGCACCCAACGGCTCGAGCTTGCGTAATTCCAGTGGCTCCAAAATATTGAGAGCCAGGAGGGTTGCCAAACCCTGTCCGTTTGGCGAGCATTCCCAAACGCGAAATCCGCGATAGGTCGTGCTGATTGGGTTATCCCAGGTACTGTGGTGCGCGGCCAGGTCTTCAATGGTCATTACGCCGCCCGAGTCACGCACAATTTGCACCAGAGCTTGGGTTATCTCGCCTTGGTAAAAAGCATCTTTGCCGCCTTCCGCCAAGGCACGAAAAGTGCGCGCCAAGCCTAGGTTGTGGAAACGCTCTCCCGGTTGCGGGGCGCGACCGTCCAGAGTAAGTTCGCGGCCATTTGCGGCTTTGCTAAGTTGATTGGCTGCCCCGCGCTCCCAAAAGTAACTGGTCAGCGGCGCCACGGAGAAACCCTCCTCGGCTAAGCGGATCGCCGGGGCTAATATTTCTCGCATTTTCAAGCGGCCGTGCTGCTCCACCAAATCGCACCAGCCGGCCGCCGCACCGGGCACGGTGACTGTGTGCGCATGAAAAGGGGGCAATTCGTCCTTAAAGCCCTGTTTTTGCAGCAATTCCAAGCTTATTGCAGCCGGCGCCCGCCCTGAACCGTTGAGAGCACTAATCTTTTTAGTCTTAGCGTCATAAAATAAAGCAAAGCAGTCACCACCGATGCCCGTGCTGGTGGGTTCAGTGACGTTCAAGGCAGCGGCTGTAGCCACAGCTGCGTCGGCTGCATTGCCGCCCTGGCGCAGTATTTCCAGGCCAGCCGCCACTGCTAATGGTTGGCTGGCAGCCACCATGCCGCGCCTCCCCACAACCGGGGAGCGGCGCGAAGCGAAGGTGAACTCGGTGTCAAAATTCATTAGCATATTCTATGCGGAAAAGTCATTCTACCTAATTCGATTAATGCAAACTGCCCCCAAATGGGGGCGGTTATCGCCAGCAGTTGGTTTACCAGCCTTATAAGTTGTCCTCGGCGTAATGGCACGCCACCCAATGAGCGGGGCGCAATTCACGGAGTTGCGGTTCATCTACCGCGCAATGCGGCAAACGAGCGATCGGGCAGCGAGGATGAAAACGGCAGCCAGAGGGTGGATTTAAGGGACTAGGCACATCGCCGGGGAGGATGGTGCGTTGCGGTTTGTGGCTTGGATCAGGGATAGGAATGGCCGACATGAGCGCCCGCGTATAAGGATGCAAGGGCTGCCTAAATAGATCGTTCCGCGGGGCGATTTCGGCCATCTTGCCCAAATACATCACCGCCACCCTGTCTGAGATATGTTCCACCACCGCCAGGTTGTGCGCGACGAACATGTAGGTAAGACCCAATTGCACCTGCAGGTCCTTCAAAATATTCAAGACCTGGGCCTGGATTGACACATCCAAGGCAGACACGGGCTCATCCAAGATCAGGAATTCAGGCTCCATCACCAGCGCGCGGGCAATCCCGATCCGCTGGCGCTGGCCGCCCGAAAACTCGTGGGGATAACGATTGGCGTGATAGTCCTCCAGCCCCACAAGCTTCATCACGCTGAGTACTTTGTCGAAGCGCTCTTTGGGGTGCCCAATATTGTGAATCTTCAAGCCCTCGCCAATGGCTTCTCCCACCGAGATGCGCGGATCCAGGGAAGTGTAGGGATCCTGGAAAACGATCTGGATCTTGCGTCGCAGGGCTTTGAGATCGCGACCTTTGGCATCAAAAATGCTCTCCCCACGAAAATATGCCTCCCCTGAAGTTGGAGCGACCAGGCGTAACATGGTCTGGCTCACCGTGGTTTTGCCGCATCCGGATTCGCCTACCAAGCTTAGCGTCTCGCCTTCTTTAATCGTAAAGCTGACGCCATCCACGGCCTTAATATCCGCCACATGGCGGCGCAGAATGCCTTCATGAACGGGAAAATACTTCACCAGGTCTTTTACTTCAACCAAGTCTTTATGCGCCGGAGGATTTTGCGAGGTTTGCGGCATGGGAGTCACGACCCTAGCGGCGGTGTGTGGCCGGCATGCGCTTCATAGAGCCAGCAACGCACTTTGTGCCTAGGCTTGACCACGATCAGCGACGGTTCAACCTCCCAGCATATCTTCAGGTCGAATTGCTCGCGCGCTTTGCAACGCGGAGCAAAACGGCAGTTCTCTGAAAGGCCGATGAGATTGGGAACCGTTCCCGGAATAGACTCAAGCCGTTCACGAACCCTGCCCAGTACAGGCACAGAGGCGAGCAATCCCTGGGTATATGGATGGAGTGGCTGGCTGAACAAGGTTTCAGTTTCAGCTTCTTCCACGATCTGCCCGGCATACATAACGGCCACGCGATCGGCCATTTCGGCAATCACACCCAGATCATGTGTGATCAGAATGACGGCAGTCCCAGTTTGGGCGCTAAGGGCGCGCAGCAAATCCAAAATCTGCGCCTGGATGGTGACATCCAACGCAGTGGTCGGCTCATCGGCGATCAGTAGTTTGGGCTTGAGCGCCAGGGCCATGGCAATCATTACCCGTTGCGCCTGGCCTCCGGATAATTCATGCGGGTAAGCATTGGCTTTGCTCTCGGGGTCGGGGATGCCCACAACGCGGAGCAGGTCAACAGCTTTCTTTTGGGCTTCATCCCTATCCAAATTCTGGTGGATCTCGAAGACTTCAGCAATTTGGTCGCCGATCTTAAATACGGGATTCAAGCTGTTCTTGGGTTGCTGAAAGATCATCGATAGTTGGTTGCCGCGCACTTTCGTCATTGTCCGATCGTCCGCTTGCAGCAAATCCTGGCCATCAAAAATTACCTCGCCAGCAATAATGCGGCCAGGAGAATCCACTAAGCGCAGGACGGAAAGCGAAGTTACGCTTTTCCCGCATCCCGATTCCCCCACTAAGCCGAACACCTCTCCAAAAGAAACAGAAAAG
>DATBWP010000111.1:0-2826 GCA_036514735.1 Anaerolineales bacterium | reverse complement strand
CAAGGGCGCATGCCGATCTACGAGCCAGGCCTGGAAGAATTGGTAGCCCGCAATGTGGCAGCCGGTCGCTTGCATTTCACCACGTCGTACAAGGACGCCCTCAAAGATTGTGAATACATTTTTATCTGCGTGGGCACTCCCTCAGGGGTTGACGGCGAGGCTGATCTTAAATATGTAGAAGCGGCGGCCCGCTCGATCGCGGAGAACATGCAGGCGCCGCTCATCGTGATCAACAAGTCCACGGTGCCGGTGGGCACCGGGGATTTTGTGGCCGAAATTATCGCGGCCGCTCAGCCCAAACCCATCGAGTTTTGGGTGGTCTCCTGCCCTGAATTCCTGCGCGAAGGTGCTGCCATTGCTGATTTTATGAGCCCGCATCGCACCGTGCTCGGCTCACTGAACCGTGAGGCGGCCGACAAAGTTGCCCAGCTCCACCTCCCGCTGCGCTCCCCCATTGTGATCACCGACCTGCGCACGGCCGAAATGATCAAATACGCCTCCAATGCCTTCCTGGCCACCAAGATCTCCTTCATTAACGAGATCGCGGATATTTGCGAGTCCTTGGGCGCTGACGTGAAGGAAGTGGCCGCCGGCATGGGTTTTGATCCACGCGTGGGCAAGCAGTTCCTCGATGCCGGCCTGGGCTACGGCGGCTCGTGTTTCCCCAAGGATATTAAGGCCCTGGCTTTCATGGCGGAGGAACTGGGCCATGAACCCCGCATTCTTAATTCGGTTATGGAAGTAAACAGCCGTCGCCGAAACCAGATCGTTAAACGTCTGCAGCTGATGGTAGGCGAGCTCAAAGGCCGCACCATCGGCTTGCTCGGTTTAGCCTTCAAAGCCAACACAGACGACATGCGCGAGGCGCCGTCGATCGATATCGCCGAAGCCCTGCTGGCCGCCGGGGCGAAAGTGCGTGCCTTCGATCCGGTTGCCATTGACGGAGCCCGCAAACTGCTCCCGAAAGTGGAAATGGCGGGCGACGCCTACGACCTGGCCAGGGGGGCCGACGCCCTCTTGGTGGTCACAGAATGGAATGAATTTAAGAACCTGGACCTGGAACGCATTCGTGACAGCATGCGCCACCCCATCGTTCTGGACGGGCGCAACATCTACCAACCCGACCTCATGCAAAGCCTCGGTTTTGTTTACCAGGGGGTGGGCAGGGGTTATAACGGTAACGGCGCCGTGAAAACCGAGATCAAAGTCCGGCCGAATGCCGCCTGAAATCAAAACAGAAAAACCACCCGTCTGCGATTACGAGGGGTCAGATTATCAGCAGCGCTTCTGGGACCAGGCAGACCGACGATACGAAGACCAGGTAGAGGCCATCGCCATCCGGCGCTTGCTGCCCAAAAGCGGCAAATTGCTGCTGGAGGTGGGCGCCGGCGCGGGGCGCAACACCTCACGCTACCAGGGCTTCGAACAAATCGTGGTCATGGATTATTCCACGACCCAATTGGAGCAGGCTCAGACCCGTCTGGGGAACAGCGCCCGCTATATTTACGTGGCCGCGGATGTTTACAAGCTGCCCTTTGTGGATGGCTTGTTCGACACCGCCACCATGATCCGCGTGATCCACCACATGGCTGAACCGGACAAAGCCCTGGCGCAGGTGCGTCAGGTCCTGCAGCCGGGCGGCATCTTCCTGCTGGAGTATGCCAACAAACACAATCTGAAGGCCATCCTCCGTTACTGGCTGGGCAAACAACACTGGAATCCTTTTGACGAAAGTCCGGTCGAGTTCGTGCCACTGAACTTTGACTTTCACCCAAAGGCAATGAGGCGTTGGTTGCACGATGCCCAATTCGCCATCGAACGCCAGTTGACTGTGTCTCACTTTCGTGCCCGCTGGGCAAAGCGTTGGCTGCCGCTTGGTTTGCTGGTTGGCCTTGATTCGTTGTTCCAGCACACCGGCACATTGTGGCAATTTACCCCCAGCGTGTTCATTCGCTCACGTGCAATTGGCGAGACGCCGCTTGCCAAGCCGGGAACTTTTTTCAAGTGCCCGGAATGCAAAACGGTCTTGCCGGTCGCGAAGGATGGCCAATTCGTCTGCCGTGCGTGCGGCCGGAAGTGGGGAATAAAGAATGGGATCTACAATTTCAAGGAAGAGATAAAAATCTAATTGCGCAGATGCGCCAATTCATATTCGATGATCTGTGAGAATACTGAAAACGGCTGCGCACCCACTACGGCGATCCCATTAATAAGGAACGTCGGGGTGGAGCTGACCCCCAACCCGACCGCAAAGTCGTAGTCGGCCTGAACCGCATCAGCATAGCGCCCTTCGTCGAAACAAGCCTCAAACTCATCCACATCCAAGCCCAATTCACCGGCGTAAGCAAGGTAAGTGTTGCGACTTAATCCGAGCCGACCACTGAACAGCAAGTCGTGGTATTCCCAGAACTCGTTTTGCTCCAACGCGCATTGGCCGGCCAAGGCGGCGGGAAATGCCTCGGCGTGGATGGAGGTTAACGGAAAATCCTTATACACAAAGCGAACTTGCGCCCCATATTCCTCTATTAGGCGAGGATGCGTTTCGAGGGCATAGCGTTGGCAATAAGGGCACTCGAAGTCCGCGAACTCAATGATCGTGATGGGCGCATCGCTTGGGCCTAAAACCGGATCGTTGCTGTCGACCGGGACGTTGTGGCGCGGCAGGTTTTCAAGTTGGGCAGCCAAGTCACTAGCCTGGCCACTCGTTTCAGGCGTCGGCGTACCAGATGCCGTACTGCTAAGCTGGCTTACTGGAATGGTTGTAATCTCGGCCCGACCCCAAATCAAGTAACTAAGCAACATCCCTGCAAAAAAACCTAACACGGC
>DATBWP010000110.1:0-2993 GCA_036514735.1 Anaerolineales bacterium | reverse complement strand
GCCAGGTTTGGGGCCTATGGTCCGGCTTGCCAATCAGCCTAAGCCTTGGTCTGATACTGGGTTTGGGCATTAAAATAAGCGCTAATGCCAAAACCCCCACAACGTTGAATAATCTTGTGAATCCTTCCCAGTCAACTGGGGACAAAGGATCCGCAAGGCCCGGGTAGAAGCGGACTAGAATCCTCTATAATATGCTGACCAACGCATATCGCTTTTTCGCAAAACCTGAATTCCGTGACGCAGAAAGGAACTTCCGCGCTCAACGACTGTACGTCATTCTGCTTGTTTTCCTCGCTTTTACTCTCCTGCTTCTCTTCCTATATCTTGCCTTTGCACCCGCAGATCGCTTCGGGCGTATCCTCATATTTTTTGCCTTGGCCACGGAGCTTGGCTCGTTTGCCCTGCTCAAGGCCGGCAAGGTCGATCTGGCCGGCCGGCTGCTGATCTACCTGCTATGGCTGGGGTTGATGGCATCCACGCTCACCACTGAAGGTATCCACGGCACACCGGTCCTGGGGCAGGTCTTGCTGGTGATCATGAGCGGCCTGCTCATTAGCGAACCGCTGGCGATTACCCTGGGCGGATTAACCATCCTCGGCAACTATGCCGCCATGCTCCTGGAATCGGGCCCCGGGCTGCCCTTTGGTGGGACGCCATTGCCGGTAACCACTTACTGGGCGATCCAATCCGGTTATTTGCTATTGGCCCTGGGGATGATGATCTTCATTGGCCGCAGTATGCGCGGTAGCGTGGATAGGGCACAGCAAAGTGAACAAACCCTCATGCAGCGCGTGGAGGAATTGCGCCAGGCGCACGCCCAGTTGGAAATGAGCCAACAAACCTTGCGCCGCCGCGAAGCCATCCTGGAAACCCTGCGCGTGGCTGCTGAGCGCTTGTTCCGCGACCCGTCTTTCGACCAGGCCGTGCAACGCGTAGTAAGCGATCTGGGCGCGGCCACCGGGGTGGATCGCGTTTACATCTTCGAGAATCGTTTGGACGATAAGCAACACCTTCTGGCCAGCCAGCGTTTTGAATGGGTGGCTCCCGGAGTTAACCCGCAGATGGATAACCCCGACCTGCAAGACTTGCCTTTGGCAGAGGCCGGATTCGGGCGTTGGATTGAACTTCTCCAAAGAAACCAACTGGTTAAAGGGAACGTAAGGGATCTGCCGAAAAGCGAACGTGAGTTGTTGTCCTCCCAGGATATTCTCTCCATCCTCATCGTGCCTATTTTCTTCGGCGATGACCTGTGGGGTTTCATCGGCT
This sequence comes from Anaerolineales bacterium, assembly GCA_036514735.1. GTDB lineage: Bacteria > Chloroflexota > Anaerolineae > Anaerolineales > UBA11579 > JAMCZK01. The sequence continues at coordinate 1,727 of DATBWP010000110.1, read as the reverse complement.
TCGACGAGACCAAATGGGAGCGCCAATGGTCTCCCGCCGAAGAAGACGCATTGCGCGGCGCGGGGGGCATCCTGGGCGGCGCCATCCAACGCCGCCATGCCGAACAGGCGTTGAATCAAAGCGAAGCGCGTTATCTTGGCATCTTGCAAGACCAGTTCGATCTCATCTGCCGTTATAAGCCGGATGGAAAACTAATTTTCGGCAACCAGGCCTATCTGCGTTTCTGCGGCCTGCAGGGCAAGGATATCGAAGGCGTGAACATGTGGGATCAAGTCCAACCGGAGCGCGTGGAGGGTCTGCGGGTAAAAATTTCTTCATTAACTCCCGAAGAACCGGTGGCCGTCAACCAATACCGCAGCCAGCGGGCAGATGGAGCCCTGCGCTGGTTTGAATGGACCGAGCGCGGCATCTTCGATGAAAAGGGATCTCTTGTTGAAATTCAAGCCGTCGGCCGTGATATCGAGGAGGAAGTGCGCTTGAAGAAGGAACTTGAGGAAAGCCTGCTCAAGAGCGAATCGCTGGCCATGACGGATGAACTAACCGGCCTGCTCAACCGGCGCGCCATTATGGAACATGCCGAAGCCGAGTGGAGCCGCTCGCAGCGCGAGGAACGCCCCCTGAGCTTGATCATTATCGATTTGGACTACCTGAAACAGATCAACGACACCTACGGCCATCTGGCCGGTGACCGGGCGCTCACCCATGTAGCCTATCTGTTGCATAACAGCATGCGCCGTTATGACTGGGCCGGCCGCTGGGCTGGAGATGAATTCCTGCTCATCCTCCCCGGCACGCCCCAGGCCGAAGCCGCCGACGTGGCCGAACGCTTGCGCGGCCACGTTAACCAAAACAAGGTGGCTGTAAAAGACGGCCAGGAGTTGAACTTACAGATAAGCCTGGGGGTGGCCGGCCAAAACCGCGTGGAGGCCGACGATTCGTTGCAAATCTTGTTGGCTCGCGCCGATCAAGCCCTGTACCGCGCCAAGCAGGAGGGCCGCAATCGCGTGGGGCTTGCCGATTAGGCTGCTCTTTTTAGATTCCCAAGTCTGATTCTAAGTTATAGTAACCTCCAGCGGATGTTTCAAAACCCTTAGCCTTAGGGATCGTTAAGTGCGACCCTCTCAACAAATCAGAAAATTCATTCTGTTAAACCGTTCCGGGGATGTTTCCCTGGCATTGCGCGCCAAGCTGTTCCTGCCCGCGCTGATCGCGGGCGTCCTCCTGGCTCTTTTGGGCATGCTGATTTCCGGCGGCCTCATGAGCGGTCGCCCCGTCGTCCAGGGTATCCAGTTAGCCACCCTCTTGCTGCTCCTGGTCGTGGCCTTGCTTTGGAGGCGTGGTCAGGTGACCCGGGCCACTTACGGCTTAGTTTTGGGCTTTTGGGTCCTAATCGGCCTGGTTATATTCAGCGAGGCCGGCCGCGCCAGCTATTGGTTGGTGCCGCAATTTCTGCTCGTCATCCTAGCCCGCTTTCTCATTAATGGCCGCGCCGCGCTCGCCTTGGGCCTGGCCACTGCCTTGGCGGATTTTTCCATCTATCAGTTCGACCTCCATCAATACCTTCCAGCCGAGTGGCATGAACTGGCGATGCAAAGCGATTGGGGCGCCATCGCCATCAGCTTCCTCCTGCTTATCTTTATCTTTTATATTGCCGATACCGTTTTGCACGAAACCATGCGCCGGGCGCGCCTATCCGAAGGGCGTTATCGTTCGTTGTTCGAAAAAAC
>DATBWP010000109.1:0-8246 GCA_036514735.1 Anaerolineales bacterium | reverse complement strand
TATGGTGGCAGCCTTCAAGCCCAGCTTGCTCTTCAACATGGCCTGCCCGGCGGCGTGCACCACGGCGTTGTTTGTGGCACGGCGGTTCGTCAGGCTGAGGTCGAAATGCTCCAAAGCGAAATCCAAACCCGCCACAGCCGGGTCGGCCAGGCGCAGGGCTTGCCCCAGCAGTTCTTCACCGGTCTGATCGCCGTGCATGACGACGATATGGATGGGTTCAGGTTTGGGGTGCGTACTCACGAATGACCTCTAATAAAGTTTGCAAACGTACGGGTTTTTCCAGGGTAGCCACCGCGCCGCGGGCTTTGGCTTCGGCCTGGATCTCATGCGGATCTAACGCCGAGAGGGTGATTACCGGGATCTTTCTGGTAGCGGGGGTGTTGCTGAGCTTTTCGATCAGGTCCAGGCTGCGTGTGCCGTTCAGATTGATGTCGGTGACGATAAGGTCGGGTTGATTCTTGTTGGCGGAGTGCAAAGCCTCGGCTGCCGTAGAGGCGGTCAGGGCGCGGTGCCCAAGGATCAAGGCAGCCTGGGCGAGCAGTTTGCGCGTCAGCGGCTCGTCATCCACGAAGAGGATGGTTGCCATGCGCGCAATCATACCTGAAAGGGTAGCGCGGGATTAGACTGAGCCCCGTATGACTTGGACAAAAAAAGAGCCGCTACGAGAGCGGCTCTTTGATGGATGGGTAAAGCTTACAGGCCGTAGATCTCGCTGAACTTGGTCTCCAAGTAGCGCAGATAGGGACCGCCGTTGATCTTGGAGCCGGTGATGTTTTGCACCATTTCCTGCGGCTCGAACTTGGCGCCGGGTTTGTGTACCTTTTCGTTGAGCCATTTGAGCAGCGGGGCAAACTCAGCGTTGCGCACCTTGTCGGCGATGTCGGGGATGTCGCGCTGGATAACTTCCCACAATTGAGCCGAGACTAGGTTGCCCAAGGCGTAAGTGGAGAAGTAACCCAGGAGGCCAAAGGACCAATGCACATCCTGCAGCACGCCCTTGGCGTCATCGGGTGGAGTGATGCCCAAATATTCGTTGAAGCGCTCATTCCAAAGGACAGGCAGGTCCTTGACTTCCACAGAACCTTCCAACATGGCGATCTCGATCTCCAGGCGCAACATGATGTGCAGGTTATAGGTGGCTTCGTCGGCCTCCACGCGGATGAACGAGGGCGACACCTTGTTGATGGCTTTGTAAAAGGTATCCATGGAAACGTTCTTCAATTGCTCGGGGAACACCTTCTGCAGCTTGGGATAGTAGTGTTCCCAGAACGGCTTGGAGCGGCCTACCAGGTTCTCCCACATGCGGGATTGCGATTCGCCGATGGAGAGCGAGGCGCTGTTATACAGCGGCGTGCGCGCCAGGTCCAAGGACATGCCCTGGGCGTGCATGGCGTGGCCGGCCTCGTGCAGGGTGCCGAAGAAATAAGGATTGAAGAAATCTTCAGACACGCGGGTGGTGATGCGGTGGTCGCCGGGACCCAGAGTAGCTTGGAAGGGATGGGTAGTCTTATCGATGCTGCCCTGGCTCCAGTCATAGCCGAAATCGGTGATTACCTGCACGCCGAAGTCCCACTGCGCTTTTTCCGGGAAGTGCTGGTGCAAGACGGAGTCATCCACTTGCCTGGCGTTGGCAATGGCCTTGATCAGCTTGACTTGCTTGGGGCGGATATCGGCAAAAATGGCCTTTACATCAGCCGTCTTCATGTTCGGCTCGTATTCATCGAGCACCGGATCGTAGATATGGTCGTAAGGTTTAAACAGCTCAGCGAAACGGCGTGACCAATCGAGCAGTTTGACCAGGTGCGGCTCAAAAATGGAGAACTCCGATTTGCTGCGGGCTTCCTGCCAGGCCTGGTTGCCCATGCTGACCAGCTCGGCTTGCTCGGCCACCATGGCGGAGGGCACTTTGGTCGCTTTGTCGTACCTCCTGCGGGTCACCTTCACCAAGCGAGCTTCGTCTGAATCCAGGTCCCATTTTGGCGTTTCCTTTTCCAAGGCATCCAGCAAACGGCCGACTTCTTTGGCGGTGAACTTGTCATGGGCGATCTTGTCCAAGGTGCCTTGTGACTGGCCGCGTGATTCGGCGCCCCGCTTGGGCATATAAGTCTGCTGATCCCAGCCCAACACCGCACTGGCGTTGTTCAAATCGCTGATCTCTGCCAGGATATCCTTCAATGCGCTGAGGTTCTTGTCCATGCAACTATCTCCTTAAAGAACTTTCGGTTGGTACAAAGTATTGTAATTGCATTTTGATTTTAGTTTTTAGCCACCGAGCGTCGGGGACATTTGCCCAGGCAGGCAGGGACATCTGCAGGTACGCAGTAACGCCGACTTGCGGCATTCTTAGGGTAGTCCATAACAATAGGAACGGTAATTATGGCTGACCTAAACATGACCGAGAGCGAAGAGATGTACCTGATCACCCTGGCTAAGTTAGCCGAGCGAGGAGTGGCGGGTCCGGTTCCCCTCACCATGCTGGCCGGTGAATTGGCCGTGCTGCCAGTTTCCGCCAACCAGATGGTGCATAAGCTGCAAGGGGAGGGCGTGCTGGATTATTTGCCCTATAAGGGCGTGGCCTTGCGTCCGGAAGGCTTGCGCCGGGCAAACCGCACCCTGCGTCGTCGGCGCCTCTGGGAGCTTTTCCTCGTCGAGCGGCTGGGCATGGGCTTTGACGAAGCCGATACTTTAGCCTGCCGCCTGGAGCACCTGGGTACCGACGCGGTGGCCGAGCAGCTGGCGACGTTCCTGGGTGACCCAAAGGTGAGCTCTCAGGGTCTGCCCATTCCCCCGGCGGAAGAAATTCAAGACGCTGAAGAACCGCTTTCGCAGAAGAAAGCGGGCCATGTGTATGAAGTGACACAAATTGCAGAAGGTACCCTGCGCAGCTTTCTGGCGGCGCAGGGGATTGGTGAATGCACGCAACTGAAACTGCTAGCCAGCAGCAGCCGCGGTGACGTGATGGTGGATGTCCAAGGCACCCGCCTACACCTGGCCGCAAAAGCCGCCGGATCTCTCCTTGTTAAAGAATCAGCTGAATAGGAGCATGCATTGGAACCTGTTTCTCTGAGTGAATTACTGGTTGGCCAAACAGGGGCGATAGTTAGGCTTTCCGCCATCGGCGCCGCCCGCCAACGTCTGCTGGATATGGGCGTGGTGCGCGGTGAGTTGATCGAAGTGATCCGCACCGCCCCCCTGGGTGACCCAATCGAATACCGCATCAAAGGCTACCGACTTTCACTGCGCAAGCACGAGGCGCGCCACATTTTGGTCGAGGTGCAGCATGCTTAATGCACCTAGCTGGCGCGGGCGCGGCGGCTGCTGCGGCCCGGAGCAGGGTGTGGCGCTGTGAACAAGCTTCGCGTGGCTCTGGCCGGCAATCCCAATGCTGGCAAGAGCAGCCTATTCAACGAGCTGACCGGATCACGACAACACGTGGGCAACTGGCCGGGCAAGACTGTCGAACGCAAGCAAGGCAGTTTTATTCAAGACGGTGTGGAAGTGGAATTAGTGGACCTGCCCGGGATCTACAGTCTGAGCGCATTCTCCATTGAAGAGATCGTGGCGCGCGATTACATCCTGGATGAAAAACCCGACGCTATCGTCTCGGTGGTGGACGCTTCAAACCTGGAACGAAACCTTTACCTTACCATTCAATTATTAGAACTCGGTCTGCCTGTGATCGTGGTGCTGAACATGAGCGACCTGGCTACCAGCCGCGGGCTGCGTATCGACCAGCAGGCGCTGAGCCGCTCGCTGGGCGCGCCCATCCTGCCCACGGTGGCCAACCGCGGCCAGGGGATCGCCGAGTTGCGTACCGAATTGTTAAAGTTGGCTGAACGAACGGTGCAATGAACCTGCCTGAAACCCCTCGGCTACCATTCCGCTTGGACTATGGCAGCGAGATCGAAGCGGAGATCGAAGCGTTGCAGCGCGCTCTGGTGGCCGCGGGCATCGTTGCGGGTGGATCGCCGCGCTGGCTGGCGGTCAAGCTGGTGGAGGGCGACACCAAGGTGCTGCAAAACGTAGCCCGCCGGCAGGGCGGGCTGGCGTTGGTTAATCAGGCGCGCATCGCCTCATCCCGGTTAGTGGGGATCTTTGGCGACGAGGTGGATACCCTGCTGGCTGACCGGCGTTATGGCTGGATCAATGCATTGGTGCAGCAAGCGGTAGTCCGTCCCGTAGCGTCAGTTGGCTCGATCTCAGATCGAGTTGATCGCATCGTCACCAGTCGCTTGTTTGGCATCCCCATTTTTCTGTTCGCCATGTGGGCTACCCTAAAAATCACCGTGGAGGTGTCGGCCCCCTATTTGGACTGGGTCAGCGCGGTGATCAGCGGGCCGATCACCAATTGGGCGTCAGCTTTGCTGGCCGTCATCGGCCTGGGCGACACCTGGGTGGAGAGCCTGCTGGTTGACGGAGTCATCGCTGGGGTGGGTGGCGTACTGGTGTTCGTTCCCGTGCTTATGGCGTTGTATCTAGTGTTGGGCATCCTGGAAGATTCTGGCTACATGGCGCGGGCTGCTTTCGTGATGGACAGACTGATGAACGCCCTGGGATTGCATGGCAAGAGCTTCCTGCCCATGCTGGTGGGGTTCGGCTGCACGGTGCCGGCCTTCTATGCCACCCGCACCCTGGAAAACCAAAAGGACCGCATCCTCACAGCCCTTTTGGTCCCCTTCATTAGTTGTGGAGCGCGACTGCCAGTTTATTTATTATTTGCAGCGGTGTTCTTCCCGGCCAACAGCGGCAGCGTAGTTTTTGGCTTGTATTTATTGGGAATCCTGACTGCCATCGGTTTAGGGTTGCTTCTAAAGCACACGGCATTCAAGGGGAAGCAGCCTTCGCCCTTCGTCATGGAGCTGCCGCCCTACCATCTGCCCAGCTTTAAGTCCATTTGGTTTCATGTGCGCGAGCACACCAGTGGCTTCTTGCGCAAGGCGGGCGGCATCATCGTGGTGGTGAGTGTGTTGTTGTGGTTTGTGATGGCGATCCCCGCGACGGGGGAAGGCGCCTTCGCTGACACTCCGGTTGAGAATAGCTTGTTTGCGCAGGTCTCCATGTTCTCCGCGCCCGTTTTTGAACCGCTGGGCTTCGGATCCTGGGAGGCCAGTGGGGCTTTGTTCTCCGGGTTCGTGGCCAAGGAAGTGGTGGTAAGCACTTTGGCGCAGGTCTATGACGTGGCCGCGGCAGGCGACGCGGCTCCAGCCCCGGCGTTGGTGGTAGACGCATTGGCCATCGGCCAGGGATTCGCAGACGCCACCGTGGAAACGGTGAAAGCGCTGCCGCTGATCGTTGGAGTTGACCTGCGCGCGGCAGATAATGAAATGCCGCAGACCGACCTGATGGTGGCGATCCAAGGCGGGTTCGGGCGCATCAGCGGTGGGCATGGCGCATTGGCCGGGCTGGCCTTTATGGTCTTCGTACTGATCTACACTCCCTGCATGGCGGCGGTGAGCGCTGAGCGCCATGAGTTTGGCAACAGGATCATGTGGGCGAGTATCCTGGGGCAAACGGCCCTGGCTTGGTTGATGGCCTTTACAATTTTTCAAGGCGGCTTGATCTTGGGACTAGGCTGAGCAATGTATAGCCAGGTAATGCGCGAACTGCAAGCCGCCCAGGGCACCCTGCGGCTGGAGGACCTGGCGGCGCGGGTGAACGCGGAACCCAGCGCGCTGAAAGGCATGCTGGAGTTTTGGGTGCGCAAAGGCCGCATGCGGACGGGCGACGGTGACGCAATGGACGCTGCGGCGTGCGCGGGCGCGTGCGGCCAGGCCTGCCCCGGTGTAACCCAATGCGTGTTCGTGGCCAAGATGCCAACGATGTTTTCGGTGGTAAGTAAGAAGTAGGGCTCGGATTGAGCTTGGGAAGTGTTCGCCTTGTTCGAAGAACTGAGATTATTTAGAAGACCGTGTTAGATGGATTTCTCGCTTTATTGTTTCTTTTGCGGATACTGGTTTCGGTAGGCAGCTCGAAATGACAAAGGGGGAGAACCGGCTAAAGCCTCGACTCCGAGATCTCTGACAACTGACTACTGACAACTATCTACAACCAACTACCAACTGCCTATTGTCTACTGTTTCACCTGCCAGCGCAGGGGTTTCCCCTGCAGGGCGTTCAATACTTCTTCAGCCACATCTACCGCGGCGCGGCGCTGGGCCTCGGCGGTTTGGGCGCCGATGTGCGGGGTGGCCACCACCCGCGGGTGGGTGACCAGCGGAGTGAGGCCGGGCGGCTCCTTCTCGAACACGTCCAGCGCGGCACCCGCCACTTGGCCGCTGTTTAGCGCGGCCAGCAAGTCGCCTTCGGCAATCACACCCCCGCGGGCGGCACAAACCACATAGACACCGCGTTTCATCTTGTCGAAGGCATGTTGGTCCAACAAACCTCGCGTGGCGGGCAGCAGGGGCAAATGCAAAGTAATGAGGTCGGCGCGGGCATAAAGCTCGTCCAAAGAGACCGGCGCTGCCCCGCGGGCTTGTAGCGTCTTATTATCCAGCAAAGGGTCGTAGCCCAACACCTGCATATCGAAGGCTGCCGCTCGACGGGCTACCTGGGCGCCGATATTGCCTACGCCGATAATGCCCAGGGTCTTGCCAGCCAGTTCCCCGCCTTCCAGTTCTTTTTTCAGCCACAGGCCTTGTTTCATAGCCCCATCCGCCCGGAGCAGGTCTCGGATCAGGGCCAACATAAGCGCAAAGGTGAGCTCGGCTACCGCCACGCTGGTGGACACCGGCGTATTCACCACGACGACCCCGTGAGCCGCGGCTGCAGCTAGATCCACATTGTCCACGCCTACGCCAGCGCGCCCTACCACCTTTAGCTGGGTGGCCGCGGCCAGCAGGGGCGCAGTCACCTTGGTGCGGCTGCGCACGATGAGCCCCTGGACTTCGGGGATTACTTTCAACAGCTCGTCGGGGTCGATGCCGGAACGGTCATCGACCTTCACGCCGCCGGCGCGCAGGCGTTCGATGGCTTCGGCGGATAGTTTGTCAGCAATGAGGACGTTCATAAACGGGGATGGGAGCCTGGGAGCATGGCGCAATTGTAAACGGAAACGGGGTGGGGAAGAGATTGGCCTAAGTCAAGGGCGGGCAGATGAGAATAGCTTGAAAAGGTATTGCTCCTCTGGCGGGGGGCTTAAGAAAAGCAACAAGTAACAAGTTCCAGTTGCTTGATAAGGCTAGCGCAGCGGCAAATCGAGGAGTTGGCGTCATTTGGATTTAGGTATGGCAGGCTCGTACCTAATTGTGGAAAAGGGTGGAGATATCAAGCTACGCTGGGGCAGTTAGATTCCCACCGGTATGTGTGTGTGCTAGAATCGCCGCCCAATATCGTTAATCAAGGAGAGAAAAATGAAGACTCGCCAGATAGTCATGTTTTCACTGTTAGCAATCACCCTGGCGGCGTGCGCAGGAGCGGCCAGCGAAACGCCGACACCCACTGCCGCCTCTGGTCAGGAAATGGGCGGCCCGTTCGAACCGGCACAAATTCGAAATGACGAAGGCGGGCCGGTGACCATTACCGGCGAAGTAGCCTACACTAACCCCTTTTTCACCGCCACGGTGGCTGAACCCCTGGTCATCTTGGAAGACCAAGCCGGCTTTGTGGACCGTGACCGCGGCTACCTGATGCCACCCGAGTCGCAGACCATGGGGCAGATTACCTCGGACTTTTTCACCTCTCCATTCACTTACAGCATCTCGCTGCCTATTGAGCCGGAGGGCGGCTGGCGAGATGTGGACAACGACAGCGAAACCGACGAAGGCGTGCTGGTCTTCGCGCCGGCGTATTGGACGAACACCTTTGGCGATCCCTTCCTTGAAGAGCGCGACTTGGCTGGCGGTGGCTGGTCCACGGCTTACGCCTCCACTAAATTGAGCGAGGACGCCGAAACCGAACGCGAATATATTGGCGGCAAGATCATCGTTTACGCCGCCAATGACCAACAGGGTTTCCCCTCCGGCTTCGGGGCAGACGAAAAACTGTTCACGGAAGATGATCCTATCGTAGGTATCCCCCAGGGATATACGATGGTGGATATGGACACGGACCCCTTCACCTTCGACCGTTCGCGCGAAGTGGTGATGGATCTGATTGAACCGGAAGGCGCCGCCCTGGATGATTTCTCGGCTTTGTCCTACCTGGAGGCGTTCGACGCCATGCTAACCATGATGCGTGAGGAATACGCCTTCACGGAATTGAAGGATATCGATTGGGATGCCATGGAAAGTGAATTTCGGCCGCGC
>DATBWP010000108.1:0-2774 GCA_036514735.1 Anaerolineales bacterium | reverse complement strand
GAAGTCAGCTTTGCTCGACGTGTTGCCCATTCCCGCCGAGCGGCCGATGGGGCGCGTGCGCCTGCTGGATGAGGCGGTGAACGAGGCTGGATACCTGCGGCTTTGCACCGAAAGCTGGCACGTCCGGCATTTGGGGAATGTACTCCCCCAACTCTCGGAATTGGCTGACTCCGACCAGGTGATCGCCCCAGGCGCTAAAAAACGGGGCAAGACAGCTGGAATTTGGAGCTGGGAACCGCTTCGCAGGCTCTTGCAGCGGATATATGGATGGAGTTTCGACCGCCTCTATCGCGGCAGATAGCCATGGCCAAGCAACGCATTTTGATTTGCGCCGACCATGGCCTGGCAATCGTCTATTTCCTGCAGAGTGAGCTCATCGATACCTTGCTTGCCGCCGGTGTGGAGGTCGTCCTGCTCACCGATGACGCCCTGGTCGAGCGCATCCGCGAACGCTTTGGCCAGCCTGGTCTGATCATTAACGGGTTGCGCCTGCAGCAGGCGCAAACTTACTTCAAACAAGTGTCTCCCTCCCGGCAATGGTGGCTGGATTTTCTGCGCCGGGCAGGCGCCTCGGACCGCATCAACTTGGAGGCCGTGGAAAGTTATGTCTCCCAGGTAAAAGCGGAGGCCAACCCGCGCCGCAAACTGCTTTTCCCGCTCATGCAGTTCGCCGTGGCCGTGCTGCGCCGCTCGCGTTGGGCGCGTAGCGCTTTACTCCGCGCCCAAAGCCGCTTCACTCCCCGCTTATATGCAGGCCTGTTCGAAAAGTATCAGCCCGGCCTGGTGGTGGCCAGCACACCCGGTTGGCGCTTTGATCGCTATCTGCTGCGTGAAGCCAGTGCGCATGGCATTCCCACCGCTTCCGTGATCGTCGGGTGGGATAACAGCAGCAGCTACAGCCTGCCCGGCGCCGCGGTGGACTGGATCACTTGTTGGTCTGCGATCCAGAAGGAAGAACTGGTCCTCGGCTCCGATTGGTTGCCGGAGAGCGTCCATGTGGGCGGTATTCCCTCCTACGACGGTTATTTTAAAAAGGAGTGGCTGTTACCTCGCGACCAATATTTTAAACAACACGGCTTGGATCCCAACCGCAAGTTGATCAGCTATGCCAGCAGTTTCATCACTTTCTCTCCCAACATTCAAAATATCGAAGCGTTGGCTGAATTGGTATCAGCGGATCAACTGGCTGCGTCCAGCCAGTTGCTGGTCCGCCTGCACCCCAATCACTTCATGGACGTGGCCCGTTTCGCTGCCGAGCGTGAACAGATCCATGCCCTGGCGGAAAAACTTCCGCATGTTCACGTCGTCGAACCTGTGCCCCTGGGCGGCTCTTTGGGCTATTATTCAGGGGAGGACATGCCTGAAAAATCTTCGATGATGGCTTATTCCGATGTATTCGTCACCGTCTACTCCACTATGGTCGTGGAGGCTTCCGTGCACCAGCGTCCAGTGGTAAGCGCCTGCATCGATTCGAAGGTGGGTTGGCCCGGAAAGTTCACCTTGCCGCTGTCGCGCATCGGCGATTGGCCCACGCATTCCCGCTTCCGCAATTCTGCTGCCGGCCGGGTTGCCTACACCAAAGCGGAGTTGGCCGAGGTGATCAATTATTATCTTCACAATCCACAAGCCGAAATGGATGAACGCCGCGCCTTCATCGACCGCGAATGCACCTTCACCGATGGCAGCGCTGGGCGCCGCACGGGTGAATACCTGCTCTCCCGGTTAGGAAAACGCGCATGAGCAGCCGTTTCAGCCGGGCATGGCGCCTGCTTTTCACCGGACAGGTGGAAACCAGCGGCCAGCGCGAGATACCGCCGATCAACGCTGAAGACCTGGCGGAGATCCAGCAATTCTTTCCCATGCCGAAATTCTTCATTTTCGGCCACGCCCGTTCCGGGACAACGCTGTTGGCTCGCTTGATCCGCTTGCACCCCGATGTACACTGCAACTGGCAGGCGCATTTTTTCACCCGCCCTCCCTTGCTAAGCGGCTTGCTTGCCGACCAGAAATTCGAGGACTGGTTGTCGCGGCCTAGCAACCGCTGGAACCGCGGCCGCGACCTGACGCCGGTGGCTTTGCGCGCCATGAGCGATTACATCCTGGAGCGTGACGCCGTGCGCGAAGGCAAAACGGTGGTGGGCGACAAAAGCCCCAATGCGCTGCTGGGCGGCCAAGCAGTGCGAGAAGCGCACCGTATTTACCCCGACGCAGCCCTCATTTACATCGTTCGCGATGGTCGCGATACGTTGGTCTCACATCGTTTCCAGAATTTTATTGATGGCGTCCAATTCCTTACCCGCGCCGATCTCAAATTGCGGGATGCATTTGCCCGCGACCCCGAAGCGTTCCTTTCCGGAAAAAAGTCTGTGTTTACCTTTCAGGCGCTCAAGCACATGGCAAAAAGCTGGGCGCAGAATTTAATCGAAACCGATCTTCTTGGCCACCAGCTCTACGGCGATCGATACTTCTCTCTTCGTTACGAAGACCTGTTGGCCCGACCGTATGACATGCTTTCCAAAGTCTGGGCTTTCCTGGGGGTGAACCCAGACACCTTAGAGCCCCGCGTAGAGCAGGAAATGGCTCAAAACCCAGACGCGGATTGGCAAAACCAAAAAGCACCCGACCTGGCCGCTGCCCTGGAAAAGGGCAAGCGCGGTTCCTGGAAGCAGCTTTTCACTGAGACGGACAAGCGGCAATTTAAAGCGGTCGCTGGAGACGTGTTGATCAGCTGGGGCTACGAACAAAACCTGGATTGGTGAGATGAGATTCCTCAT
>DATBWP010000107.1:0-7930 GCA_036514735.1 Anaerolineales bacterium | reverse complement strand
GCCGATCACGCTGCTGCCCGCGCCTACCCGGGCCGAACCGAGCGCCGCAACTGGCGCCTTCCCGGTAACCGGTCTTGAACCCACCGCTGTTTTCCCCATCAATCTCAATACGGCTAACCTTGTCGACCTCGACCAACTGCCGGGAATCGGCCCCACGCTAGCACAGAGCATCATCACCTACCGAGAAGCTCACGGGCTTTTTTCAAGCCTAGAGGAACTGCAAGAGGTGCCAGGCATTGGTCCGCGGACGTTTGAAGCCATCCAGCCGTTCATCACGCTTGATGACGATTGACGGCTAGCATCCCGACCAGCAAATTCATAATTTCGGCAGCTCAATAGTTTGCTGTTTCTGGTATTTGCCTTTTTTGTCGGCATAAGAGACTCGGCATTCTTCGTCACCCTCGAAGAACAAGACTTGCGCGATCCCTTCGTTGGCATAGATGCGTGCCGGCAGCGGTGTGGTGTTCGAAATTTCCAGAGTGACGTAACCCTCCCACTCCGGCTCAAACGGTGTCACGTTCACGATAATGCCGCAGCGCGCATAAGTGCTCTTACCCACGCAAACGGTGAGCACGGCGCGCGGAATGCGGAAACATTCCACCGTGCGCGCCAGCGCAAAGGAATTCGGGGGGATGACGCAAACTTCGCCTTTGAAATCCACCATGGATTTCGTATCGAAGTTCTTGGGGTCGACCACAGCGGAAAACACATTGGTAAAGATTTTGAACTCATCTGCCACGCGGATGTCGTAGCCATACGAGGATACGCCGTAGGAGATCACACCCTTTCGCACCTGGTTGACCTCGTAGGGCTCGATCATGCGGTGCTCGCGAGCCATCTTTTCGATCCAATGATCTGGTTTTAGTCCCATGGTTTCTCCTCGACTATTCGCCCTCATGCCAAATACTGGCATTGAAGATCAACGAAAGGAAGGCCTGTCGCTCTTCCATCGTCATGAAACGCGGTTTGGCGAAATCTACGAACTGGATAGTGAATAATTCCGTGCTTATGTAACGCCCATCATAAATCACATGCCGGGCAATCAGGGCCCGATCGCCATATTCCACCACGCCGCGCTGGTCAAAAAAGAGGTTGCCCAGCCCATACATGATTATCGCATCGTCCCTCGGGAATTCAACCCCGTGTGATTGGTGCGCCTGGCTGCCGCTTACAATGGTGGCCCCCGCTCCGCTGATACGGCTGAAATCGCGGATCAGGGTAGGTTGCGGGACGAAGGTGTAAACCTCGTTATGTTGGAAGGTGGCGATCACCAGGTAACCTTGCGCCACCAGGTCGCGTACTTGCGTCTCCATCAGTTCGTAATCGCAGCCCACTGCCCCTGGATAATCTACGTCGGCCGAGGCATAGCTGCCCCCTTTCCCATTGCAGCCAATAAAGGCGATTTTGTTGCCGTTATGCTCCAAGGTTAAAGGCTGCCGGGCCTCTTCGATATTCGCCCCGCCCCCGTAATAAGGCCAGCCGCGCTCCCGGTAAAGCTCCAATGTGTACAACATGGCTTCTCGTGACCAGTCGTTGAAATGGTCGCCGGTTAGCTCAATGACGTCCACTCCCACCGCATCCAGCAAATCGATATAGCTTGCATCGCTGCAAAAGACCAAGTTGCGTTGTACGGGGTCTGGCGGAGGGCAGTCCGGCGCGAACGGCACCTCGTTGCTGATGTGGGTGATATCCGCTTCACGCAACAGCGGGCCAATGTCCTCTGCCGGATAGGTGACGCCGCTACGATTCATCTCGTACGCGGTAGCGCGCACCAACGCGGTGACGCCAGTCAGTATGACCGTAGTCAGCTTATGGTCATCGCGATTGCTGGCTGGCGCCAGCGGGCTGGCCGCCTGCGGGCCAAAGCGTTCCCAGGCTTCGGCAACCAGGGTCGGGTCACCCCCAAGGCCGATCGGCACGCTGAGCGCATAGCTGGCGAGGTCAAAATCTTTCCAGATTGGGGACTGGCCATCTACCGCTAATACTTTCCATTTGGGTTGCAGTTCTTCGAACGACACGATTGCCCACGCGGGCTGAGCTGCCCAGGCGGCACGTAATAAATCCGACGGGTCCACGGTTTGCACCGCACCCGCTCCGGGTTCCCCCCACCAGGCACTGAAGACGGCCTGGGTCTCAGCGCTCATCATCAACGCCGAACCGGCGAAAGGTCCAACGCCTTCCTCTTGCCAGGCAGCTTGCACCTCGCCAAGCAAAACCTCATCAGTAAGCGTAGGAAAGGGGGTTACCAGGGCATAGACCCAGTGGCTAAGGATCTCACCCTCATTAACTGATAATAACAAATGGGCCTGGTCTTGGTCTTCAATGACCTGGGCGCCGTCCGGGAGCGCGATCAAATTGCGGAAGGCTGACGGCAGGCCGGGTGAAAGCCACCAGGAGGCCACAGCCTCGTCCCCCTTCCCCTCACCCTCCTCCAACACTGTGCCCTGTGGATTCTGGACACCAATGATCGGCTGGAACGGGGTGGCAGTGACCTGAGTCGGTTCGCCCAAGTCTTGGGGCGGCGTGGCTGTTGGATAATTGCAGCTCGCAGTGAGCAAGACGCATGCAAGCAAGATGATTCTGGCGATATTGTAGACGGACATGAATTCTTCAGCGGTACTGGGATTTAATCGATTTCAAAGCCGCCGCGCGCTTTTACCTGCACACTGATCTCGGCCTGCAGGGCTTTAGCTTCCTTCTCAAGGGCGCGCAGTTCGACAACCAGGCTAGCCCCTTGCCGGGAGTTGCTCAATGCATGGACGTTAGTGCGCACGTTCAAGCCCGCACCGGATAGGCAAGCCTGCGCCAACGCTGCGGCGCTACCCGCATCGCTAATCGCGTTCGTGTTGCCCAGCCGCGTGGCTTGGAGGGCTAGTCGCAGGCATTCAGTGGCCAGGCGGGCCACTTCCAAGGGTTGGCGGGCGGCTTCCAGGGTAGCGGCGTCCACAGCAGCCTGCCGGGCGCTTTTCTGCTGCTCAGTTTCCTTTGGCAATTTGAAAGCAGCCATCACGGCGTTGAAAGCAGCCGCGTCCAAGTTGGCCGCGTTCAAAAAAGCGACTCTCAGCTTGTCGCCCTGTTGGACGAGTTCTGCCATCTGGCTTTCCACTGCGGCATACTTTTTTTTGCCCAGCGTGACCCGGCCGACCATAGCGACCAGGGCCGCGGCGAGTGCCCCGGCATGCGCGGCAGCCGAGCCCCCGCCGGGCGTGGGCGTAGCCGAAGCCAAGGCTTCCAGAAAGGCATTTGCGCCGTGTGGCCTTTCGCTCCCCAAATCGGCATGCTGCATGCGCCGTTCCAACACTTGCTGGCGGTCGAAATCCTCCAGCTGTAAATACCAGGCCGCCGCATCTTCCAGCGCTTCCTGGGGGATCAAGCCCACTAATTCTGATCTAGCTACCGAGGTGCCATGGCGTTCGGCTTCGGCGCGGATCAGTTCCACGGCGCGTGCTACCGGCGTCTTCTGATAGTTGGTCAGGTTCATGGAGACCTGGGCCTTACCCTCCACCAGGAAGCCAGCTGCTTTCACAAAACGCAACCCCCCGGAGGATTGGCGCACGGCGCGGGCGATCTTTTTGGCAACATTGACATCGCCTGTGTTCAGGTAAACGTTATAGGCGATCAAGGGCTGGCGAGCGCCGATGGCCACCGCCCCAGCCTTGCCCAGTTTGGCCGGGCCGTAATCAGGCCGGCGTTCAGGATCGTTGGTGATCGAATCCCGGATCCCCTCGTACTCGCCGCGGCGCACGTTTTCCAGATTGCGCCTTCCCGGCTTCGTGGCGGCTTCTTCATAAAGATAAACCGGGATTCCCAACTGCGTGCCCACCCGTTCGCCCAGGCGTCGGGCCAGCAGCACGCAATCCTGAATGGCTACACCGGAGATAGGAACGAAGGGCACCACATCGGCGGCGCCCATGCGGGGGTGCTCTCCTTTGTGTTTAGCCATGTCGATGAGTTCTACAGCCTTGGCTATTCCCTGGAAAGCCGCCTCTTCTACGGCTTCCAGGGTGCCCACGAAGGTGACTACGCTGCGGTTATGGTCAGCGTCCGAGCTGCGGTCCAGCAAGGTGGTGCCGGGCACGGTCTGGATGGCTGCTACGATGGCGGCGATCACTTCAGGTCGGCGACCTTCGGAGAAATTAGGGATGCACTCAACGATTTGTTGCGGCATGGGAGACCGGGCTGATTATAGCCCTCCAAGTGGTGCTATAAAAGTGAGATGATATATGTGAGTGAGGTATGGGGATCGATACACTTTGACAAAACAGCTAATCGACAGATCGACCGCCTTTTAGATCTTCCCTAATAAATCCTTACCCACTTTGGACCCCACGGAGCGAATGAGATCGCGGGCCGCCTCTACCTTATCCCACACATTCCATAAAAGCACACCGCGCAAATGGCCGTTGTCTAGGTAATAGACAACTCCCTTCTTGTAGGGTTGCTCTTTCCAATCTTCCACCAGCTCGTAACGGGAATCCAGGCGACCTACGGCTTCGTAGCCCAGATCGAACAGGTCGGAATAGAACATGGGCAGGTGGTTGTAGGGTTGGGGATGGCCGGCCATACTGCGTCCGGCAGCCTTACCCATAATGTTGGTGTTGTCCTCGTGTTCGACGCGCATGCGACCACCCAGCAGATTATTGACGAAGTTAGCCACGTCGCCGGCTGCATAGACATCCGCCTGGCTGGTTTGCAGGTCTTCACCCACCAGGATGCCGTTATCCACATGCAAACCGATCTGCTCGGCCAATTCCACATTGGGTTCAATGCCCAACCCGGCCACCACATAATCGGCTTCCAGTTTTTTGCCTGTCTTAGTCTCTACTTCAACACCTTGACCGCTGGTACGCACGTCGGTCACCTGCTCGCCACTCCACACCTTGATACCTTTGCTCGTGAAGTAATCGTTGAGATGGCTCACCAGCCCCGGTGGAAAAATGTTGGCGCTGATGCCCGGCCCGGGAAAGATGATGGTGACTTGTTGCTGGTGCATGGCCAGCGCCGCAGCCAATTCGGAGCCGATGAAACCGCCGCCAATGACAGCGAAACGGCCGCCTTTGGCAGCCTGTTCGTGCACGGCCTGATAATCGTCCAGCGTGCGAAAATAGCGGATGAGATCTTTACCGAAAGGCAACTGGCGCGGCCGCCCGCCGGTGGCCAGCAGCAACCGCTCGTATTCAAATTCCAGCCCCTGGTCATCGGTGACCACTTTTTTATGCGCATCGATGGCGGTGACGCGTTGGTTCAAATACAAGTCCACCTGATGAGCAGCGGTCTGGCGCCAGATTTCTTCCAATTTTTTCTTCCCGGTCCACAAGCCTTTGGTCAGTGGGGGTCGAATATAAGGTGGGAAGTTTTCCGCTCCGATCAGGGCAATGCTGCCGGTTTTATCCACCTCACGGATACCCTGAACGGCAGAATCTCCCGCCATGCCGCCCCCGACGATGATGTACTTGTAAGATTTCATTGCGGCCTCCATATCCATTAAAGCAGAGATAGAGAAAGGAAACAAGGCCCATTATAGGGAAGCGAACCTCGGGAAATCGCAATTGTCTGAAGCGGGATTTACTTATCTCTATGCGGCGTTAATGGTAAACGGGGCGTTTATTTTTACTTAGTTTCTGATGGATCTCCTCAAGCAAGGGAAATTCCAACGGAGTGTTATGGACAAAATCCTCGGGCGCCCAATAGCTGCCTTCGCCTGCCAGCCAGGCCTGCAGGATGCGCCTGGGAACTCCCAAAGGCTGCAGCACCTCATCGGCCGCGCGCAGCAATTGCTCGCAATACCAGTCGGTGTCAATCTCCACCCCTTGCGACTCGTCCACGGCATGCCAGGATAAAGCAAAGGGTTTCTGCCTGATGCGCAGAAACTCCACATTCTGGCCAGCACGGATGGACCTGCCGTCCTCGACCAACTGCAGCCCAGCCCTGCCCGCCGGCGAGATGACTTTGAAGTCCTCCAGGTCGCGGCTTAAAGTCTGCGAAATGATCAAGTGCTTCAGTGGAACTCGACCCTCGACCAGGTCCTGATAACAGGCCTTGAAGAAATACACCACCTTGGGCACCAGGGCGGATAACTTTTCGAATTCCATTTCCCTGGCCAGGATGCCGATGGCGTTCAGCTGTATCTCCCCCAGATGGCGGGGTGTGTCGCCGCGCCGCGCCATGATGCCGCGGCATTTCAATTCGCCATTACGAAAGACGCCATAAAAACAATTGGGCACAGGCACATTTTGATTTTGTTTGGATGGCAAAAAGACCACCCAGCGCAAGATGCCCTCCAGGTCGGCTTTAAGGCCGGTACGGCGCCTGATGTCCTCCAGCAGCTCCCCGAGCCTGGCCTCGCTCCGGCCTACGCGTACGAAGAGGCTATCCACATACACATGCAAGACCTCGAAACCAAGGTCTTCTGCAGCTTCCTTGGCGTGGGCAATGGCATCCCGGCTGACGGCGTTGATGGCTTCGTGAGCCTCGATGCTGCCGATGCGGTTGCCGCTGAAGCCCTGGTAGCCGTAAGACACCCAGCCCAGGCCTTTGAGGAACTCATAAGTGGTCTGCAGGTAAGCCCGGTCGTAACCGCGGGCATCCCCGCTTTCCAGCAGATCCTTGACCGCCTTGCGCTTCTCCATGATGGGTTTGAGGATAGCGGCAACGATGCCGGTTTGGTCCTGCTGGATGGGCACGCCGATGCCAGGCGCCCAGCGGGTCTGGTTGCCGATCTCTCCCACCGTCTCGGCGGAGATGTTCCAGCCGGTCATGATATTGGGATACATGGAGAAAAAGTCGATCTCGGCCACCTCGCGGTGCAAACCTACGATGGGCTTAAAGATCAGGCCGCCGTTATCCGCCGCGATGAGCTGGGTGGCTTTCTTGAAACGTTCCCGCTGCTGTTTGTGGATGGGGATGAGGATGCCGCGTTCCAGGGAGGCGGCCACCTGCATGCCCACAAAGGCGCCGCCCGCGCTGCGCCGGGCGGCGTTCTGGATGGGCAGGTTACTGAGCCGGGCAGTCTCAAAGCTGCCCAGCAAGCCCCAGTCTTTGAAAGCCATCGAGTTTTGGGGGTCGATATGCAGGCGTCCCAGCAGCAAGGTCTGCTGGTCGCGGTGCAGCAGATGTCCATAACTTTCGAACTGGCTGGCCTTGATCTGGATCGGCCCCTGGAACTTGTCCCGGTTGGGATTGAACGGAAACCCGCTGGATTTTGAGACCGAGAACAAAAAGGGAAAGAGCCACTTGTCTCCGTAACGGGTGCGGATGATGTCGGGATCGTGGAGTTCGATCAGTTGGCTGATATTCTGCAACAAGCCGCGCGGGTCTTTGGTACTGAACGTTTCCGTTTGGTTGCCAAAGGAGGCGCGCACGGAGGCAGGCTGAGCTTGCATGGGATTGCCGCTGGGCTCGAGCAACAGCACACGCAACTCGGGCAGTCTGGGCTTAAGGCTCCATTTATCATCCTGCGCGGCAATGGCGATGATACGCTTTTGCGCGTTGACGCTGAGAGAACAATAAGCCAGCGGGAACGTTTTGGTAGTGGCGAAGTAGTGCACGGGCAGAGCCAGGTCCGCATCGAAGTAATCTAACTGAGGGAAGGCACGATGCAAGCTACGAAAGACGGAACGCTGCCGCGCCCCCTGAGGAACCTGAATGGCCACGACCTCAAGCTCGCCATGGAATAAGTGCCTGCGTTTGGTGAGCTTAAATATCAGGGAGGATTTTTTCAAATGGGCGCACAACTTAGTTAATTCTGGGGGCTCGCCGCCTACATAAAAAGTGACTGCCAGGTGCTGGATCAGGCGGTAGCGGCCGCCATCTTCCCCCACCAGCCAAACCACTACGCCCCGGCCAGGATCTGGGTAGACATCCAGCAGCCAGCCGCGCAGCTCACCGGGGATCACTGTTGTGCACCCTCGCTTTCAACAGCAGCAGTTCG
>DATBWP010000106.1:0-4946 GCA_036514735.1 Anaerolineales bacterium | reverse complement strand
GCGCACACCCATTCCACCATCTCGGC
Source organism: Anaerolineales bacterium (assembly GCA_036514735.1). Lineage (GTDB taxonomy): Bacteria > Chloroflexota > Anaerolineae > Anaerolineales > UBA11579 > JAMCZK01. The sequence goes on along the minus strand of DATBWP010000106.1, from coordinate 4,920 downwards.
GGTGATGGTGGGGATATCCGCGGAGACGATCAAGGTGTATGTGGCCTGCGGATCAAGCTCGGCGATGCGCTGCGCCCCAGCGCGGATGTTATCCAGCATGCCGCCCTGGTTAGGCAGATAATTGAGCGCTTTCTTGCAGGTCAACCCGCTGCTTTCGTCCAGGCCAACGATCACCACGCCGCCAATGCTTTTGGCATCGCCCAGGGCATCCAGCACCCACTGCACCATGGGCTTGCCGGCCACGTCGATCAGCGCTTTGGACCTGCCCTGGCTGAACGGGTAGAGCGATTCGCCAGGTTGGGGCACGCCGCCAGCAAGGATTAACGCATCAAGGGTCAATTCAGCTCCTGGATCTGCGGCTGTAAATTGAGCTGGTCTATCAGTTCGGTGAGTTCTGCGTGGGTAAGCACGCGACCTTTGCCGCTGGCGGCGATGAGGGCAGCCTCCATCATGTTGGTGCCAAAGGAGCGGCCTTCCAGAACGGGGGTGGTGGTAATCAAGTACTTGATGCCGATTTGTTTTAGCAAAGCGATGTCCGTCGCAGTGGTAGTGTTGGTAACAATCACTTTGCCGGGCAGGCGATCCGGGACATGGCGGCGCACATAATGCATATCTCCGGAAATTACCGTAGCCCACTCGTAATATTTTTGCCATTTGGGCACACGCATTTCCTGCTTTTCTCCGGTGGGATACACCCAGGTAAAGGGCAAGCGCCCGGCTATGGGCACGGCGATGGGCGCCAATCGCTTAAGCGCTTGGGTGGAATGCAGCGCAATAGGGATGCCCAGGCCAAACATGAGATCGCCGAAAACGCATTGGTAACCCGCTTCAACAAAGGAAATAGTCATGCCCCAACGATCCGCCCCGCTGACGATAAAGGCTTTCTTCTCCTTGATGTAAGCGCCAATCTTGGCTTGCATAAATGGGACCGCCCGGTTCTCCAGCGTATTTTTAAGGCCGGAGCCGTCCACCAGGGGAGTCTGCTTGACGAAACGCACGATGGGTTTGACGGATTGCAGCGGGTAGAACTTGTTATCAACTAGCAGGCCCAGATCAGCGCCGCCCAGGCCAAAGGCATCCACCTTCCCGTCCAATTCCTTGAAGAGCTGGGCAGCCTTCTCCATATCGCCATCGGTGCCGATGCGTTCGATGCGAACCTTCTCCCCTAGCAGGTCGACCTCGACGGCTTTATCGCGTTTCGATGATCCGATGCTGATACTGACGGCTCGCTTCATAGTTCCTCATGCGCCTTCTTGGCTACGGTAGCGGGGGTTGCCTTTTTGTTTGAGACGTGGCCTGATTGTAACTGACTGGATGGAGGACAAATTAATCTTGGAAAAGGGTCATTTCACTCTGTATTTAGTTTAACCCCGGCGTAGGCTTAGCGTAGCTTGACTAATCAAGGAATTTGCGCGATTAAGGGTATACTTTCATGGTTCCCAGATTGTGCGACCAAATAGCCCGGAGGTGAACGTGGCCCTTCCTAAATTTGCCTATTTCCGCGGCAAGATCGTCCCGTATGCCGATGCAAAAGTTAGCGTAATGACCCACGCGCTGAATTACGGCACGGCTATCTTCGGCGGAGTGCGCGGCTATTGGAACGAGGCCGAAGAGGAGCTCTTCCTCTTTCGGCCCGATGATCATTTTCAACGTTTAATCAATTCGACGCGCATTTTCCTTATGGAGCTCGAACTAAAGCGAAAAGAATTGACTCAGTTGGTGGTGGAATTGCTTCAAAAAGAAGGCTACCGCCAGGATGTCTATATCCGCCCCCTGGCCTACTTTGCCGATGAGATCATCGGCGTGAAATTGCACGACCTGCAGACCGAGCTGACCATCTTCTCGGTGCCGTTCGACAGATACGTATCCAACGACACCGGCGCCCACGTGACCATTTCTTCGTGGCGGCGAGTGGACGATAATATGATCCCGGCCCGCGCTAAGGTGTCCGGTGCGTATGTCAACACCGCCTTGATCAAGACGGATGCTTTGCGTTCAGGGTTCGATGAGGCCCTGGTCCTGGGGCAGGACGGCCATATCACCGAAGGCAGCGCCGAAAACCTTTTCATGGTTCGCAATGGCGCCTTGATCACACCGCCCATCACAGACAATATCCTCGAAGGCATCACGCGCGCCACGGTCATGGAGCTGGCGGAGAAGGAATTAGGCCTGCCGGTGATCCAGCGCTCGATCGACCGCACCGAAGTTTTCATTTGCGACGAGCTGTTCCTGACCGGCACCGCCGCCCAAGTGACTTCCATCACCCAGGTGGATCACCGCCCGGTGGGAGATGGCACTATGGGTGCGATCACCGCCAAGCTGCGCCAGTTGTACGATGATGCCGTACGCGGCAAGCTGAAGAACTACCGCCATTGGAACCATCCTGTGTATGAAAAAATGGTAGTCAAGTCCTAACCCTTGCTCTTAGAACGATAGAGCCGAGGAGATCCTCGGCTCTTTGTTTTTTCAGTTATCTCCGGTTTTTACCGGTAGCGCGCTCAATGTTAGGAGGGCGCTTGTCCCATCCGCCCTGGGTTATGATTCAGACCCTGAAACTGGGAAAACCCTCGTAATGGCTGGGAAGCCGACGACGGTGACGTTTCACCCCATGCCGTATCGAAATTTTAGAGGTTCGTATGTTGGATACAACGCCTAACCCAGCCGAATTAACTCGAGAAGAAATGCTGCGTTATTCGCGGCATTTGCTGATCCCTGAAGTCGGCCTAGCCGGCCAACAGAAGTTGAAGGCCGCCTCCGTCCTGGTGATCGGCGCCGGCGGGCTGGGGTCCCCGGTGGCCATGTATTTGGCCGCAGCCGGGGTGGGGCGCATCGGCATTGTGGATTACGACGTGGTGGAATTTTCCAACCTGCAGAGGCAAATTATTCACGGAGCTGGGCAGCTTGGCAAGCTGAAAGTCGAATCCGCCCGCCAACGGCTGCTGGATCTCAACCCAGGAGTCCAAGTGGATATTTATAACGAGCCGTTCACTTCGGCCAATGCGCTGCGCATCGCCGAGGGCTACGACGTGATCATTGACGGTACCGACAATTTCCCCACACGCTACCTGGTGAACGATGTGTGTGTGAAGCTGGGCATCCCCAACGTGTATGGCTCCATCTTCCGTTTCGACGGGCAGGTCAGCGTGTTCGATGCCAAACAAGGACCTTGCTATCGGTGCCTGTTCCCTGCGCCGCCACCCCCCGGAACGGTACCTTCCTGTGCCGAGGGCGGAGTGCTGGGGGTGCTACCCGGCATCATCGGGTCCTTGCAAGCCAGCGAGGGGCTTAAGTTGTTGCTGGGTATCGGAGAGTCCCTAAGCGGCAAGCTCCTACTGTTTAACGCTTTGGATCTGCGCTTCGATTTTATTAACTTGCGCAAGGATGCCGAGTGCGCGGTGTGCAGTTTGCCACCTGATCAGATCGAACTGATAGACTACGAAGCATTCTGCGGTGTACCGGCGCACGACCACGAAGAGGCGAACATGGACAAAAGTCATGAGATTGGACCCAAGGAATTGGCCAAGCAAATGAAGAACGAGGTCCAACCTAAGTTGATCGATGTGCGCGAGCCACACGAGCTGAATATTTCGCGGATCGAAGGCGCCCAGTTGATCCCGCTGGGCCAATTGGCTGCCCGCCTCGCGGAGCTGGACAGCGCCGATGACCTCGTTGTGTTTTGCCGCACCGGCAGCCGCTCTGCGTGGGCGGTGAAATTGATGCTGTCGGCCGGTTTCCGCAAGGCGAAAAACCTCAAGGGTGGCATTAACGCCTGGGCGCGCGAGGTGGACCCCAAACTGCCGGTATATTAGCCGCAGCGGATGTGGGGCTATAATGCCCGTATTCGCTTAAGCAACAATATGTCTCAACAAACCAGGACTAAAAAAACAATTCTTGCTGTGCTGGCGCATCCGGACGACGAATCGTTCGGGATGGGCGGCACGCTGGCCTATTACGCGACCAAGGGGGTGGAGGTGCACTTGGTGTGCGCCACGCGCGGTGAAGCCGGCACCGTGGATGCCGAGTTCATGAAGGGCTACAAAAGCATCGCTGAATTGCGCGAGGCCGAACTGCGCTGTGCGGCCAAGGCGCTCGGCCTCAAGAGCGTCAGTTACCTCGGCTTTCGCGATTCGGGGATGGCGGGGCACAAAGATAACCAGCATCGCAACTCGCTGTTCAAAGCGCCGGTCGATAAGGTCGCCGAGAAGATCGTGGCGCACATCCGGCGGCTGCGGCCGCAGGTGGTGCTCACCTTCGACCAAGTAGGCGGCTACCACCACCCCGACCACATTGCGGTTAATCAGGCCACGGTGCGGGCTTTCCATGCCGCCGGTGACGCCAAGAAATACCCGAAGGCGGGAAAACCTTATCAGCCCGGCAAACTGTACTTCAACGCGCTTAATCGCCGGCGCCTGCGCCGTATGGTAGGCATGATGCGCCTGACAGGCAAAGACCCCACCAAGATCGGACGCAACCAGGATATAGACCTCACAGTCTTAACTCGTGACAAAGACACGCCAGCCCACGTCGTTATCAACTACCGCAGCGTCCAGGACCGGAAGGATAAAGCCGACGCTTGCCACGCCAGCCAGCAGGGCGGGTGGGGCACGCATTTTTCGCTCCTCGATTTCCTGTCCAGGCTGATCGGGCGCAAGAATGTCTTTACCCGCGCCTACCCACCCACGCCCGACTCTTACCGGGCCAACGATCTTTTCGCCGACTGAGGCCGTGGCGCGGCCTGGTGAGCGGCGCCGTGTGGTACAATCTCCCGCTGTTTTACAATAAAGAAAAGGAAACGAATATGCCCGATTTATTGAAGGCCGTTGAGGCCCCTGACAATGCGAATATCCCTGCCTTGCGCCCGGGAGACCTGGTGAGTGTGCATGTGAAGATCAAAGAAGGCGAGCGCGAGCGAATCCAGGA
>DATBWP010000105.1:0-3671 GCA_036514735.1 Anaerolineales bacterium | reverse complement strand
CATCGTCATCCCCACCGCGGAAGGCGACCGACTGGTGCCTTCGGTGGTGGCGGTCAACAGGAACGGCGAACGCCTGGTGGGCCGGCCGGCCCGCAACCAGGCGGTGGTGAACCCGGAAAACACGATTTACTCCATCAAGCGTTTCATGGGGCGCAAATTCGATGACGTAGAGACGTCCAAAGCGTTGGAAGTGGTGCCCTATAAGATCCACAAGGGCGCCAATGATGGCCTCGAAGTGGAGTTGGGCGGTAAGAACTACACCCCGCCTGAAATCTCAGCCATGATCCTGGCCAAGATTAAACGCGACGCCGAAGCTTACCTGGGCGAACCGGTGACGCAGGCGGTGATCACCGTGCCGGCTTACTTCAACGACGCCCAGCGCAACGCCACCAAGGACGCCGGCAAGATCGCTGGCCTGGAAGTGCTGCGCATCATCAACGAACCCACCGCCTCCTCGCTTGCCTACGGCCTCGACAAAAAGAAAAATGAGGTCATCGCGGTGTACGACCTGGGCGGAGGCACCTTCGATATCTCCATTCTGGATGTGGGCGACGGCGTGTTCCAGGTGCGCTCCACCTCGGGAGATACCTTCCTGGGCGGCGATGATTTCGATCAGCGCATTATTAATCACCTGGCCGATGAGTTCCAAAAGACGCAGGGTATCGACCTGCGTAAAGATCGACAATCCCTGCAGCGCCTGAAAGAGGGCGCCGAAAAAGCCAAGATCGAACTTTCCACTTTGCAGCAGACCGAGATCAATCTTCCATACATCACCGCGGATGCCTCGGGGCCAAAGCATCTGGTCACGCCGTTCACCCGCGCCAAGCTGGAGCAGCTTACCGGCGACCTGATCGAACGTACCATGGGCCCCGTACGCCAGGCGCTCAAGGACGCTGACCTTAAACCCAGCGACATCAACGAGATCGTGCTGGTGGGCGGCATGACCCGCATGCCCGCCGTACAGGAAGCGGTCAAGAAGCTGTTCGGCAAGGACCCACACAAGGGCGTGAACCCCGACGAGGTAGTCGCCGTGGGGGCGGCCATCCAGGCCGGCGTGCTTGGCGGCGATGTGAAGGATATTCTGCTGCTGGACGTGACCCCACTGACCCTGTCTATCGAGACCCTGGGCGGCGTGGCCACCCCGTTGATCGAACGCAACACCACCATCCCCACCCGCAAAAGCCAGATCTTCTCCACTGCGGCTGACAATCAGAACCAGGTGGAGGTGAACGTGCTGCAGGGCGAACGCCCCATGGCGGTGGATAACAAGTCCCTGGGTCGCTTCGTGCTGGATGGCATTCCTCCGGCGCCGCGCGGCATCCCGCAGATCGAGGTCACTTTCGATATCGACGCCAACGGCATCCTCAACGTGACCGCAGCCGACAAGGCCACCGGCCGCAGCCAGCACATCACCATCACTGCTTCCTCTGGTCTCACCGACCAGGAGGTGGAGCGCATGCGCAAGGAAGCGGAAGCCCATGCCGATGAGGATAAGAAACTCAAGGAATTGGTGGAAGCCCGTAACACGGGAGACAGCGCGGCCTACACTGCCGAAAAAACCGTGAAAGACCTGGGCGATAAGGTTTCGGCCGACCGCAAGAAAGAGATCGAAGAAGCCGTAGCCAAAGTGCGCGCCGCACTCCCGGGAGAGGACGCGCAGGCCATCAGGTCCGCTACCGAAGCCCTCATGGAAATCGTGCAGAAACTGGGGGCTGAGGCCTACCAGCAAGGCGCACAAGGCGCGGCGCAAGCCGGCCAAGAAGGGCCGTCCGGCGCGCAGCCTGGCGGTGAGGACAAGGGCAAAGGCGGCGAAGACGTGGTGGAAGGCGAATTTAAGGAAGCATAAAAACCCAGTGATTAGTGATTGGTGATTAGTAATTGGGTATTGCAAACCAACTTGCTGATTCCAGTCACTACTCACTAATTACTATTCACTGACCCTTTGGCAACTAAACGCGACTATTACGACATTTTGGGCGTGCCGCGCGGCGCCCAGCCGGAAGACATCAAGTCAGCCTTCCGGCGCTTGGCGCGCGAATATCACCCGGATGTGAACAAGGACCCCGGCGCCGAGGAGCGCTTCAAGGAACTCAACGAAGCCTACGCGGTGTTAAGCGACGACCAGAAGCGCGCCGCCTACGACCGCTTTGGCCATGCCGGTCTGGATGGCATGGGCGGCATGCCCGATTTCACCAACATCGACCTGGGCGACATCTTCGAGGAACTGTTCGGCTTTGGTTTTGGTCGCCGCGCCAACCGCCAGCAGCACAACGCCCCGCGCCGCGGCGCCGATCTGCAATACAACCTGACCCTGGATTTCGAAGAAGCCGTTTTTGGCGTGGCGAAGCAGGTGGATTTCACCCGCGACGAGGTGTGCGCGCGCTGCGATGGCGCCGGCGCCGAGCCGGGCACCACCAAGTCCACCTGCCCCACGTGCGGCGGGCGCGGCGAAGTGCGCCAGACGCGCCAGACCTTCTTTGGCAATATGGTTCAAGTGGCGACCTGCCCCAATTGCCGTGGATCCGGCGAGATCATCGGCACGCCCTGCAAGACCTGCAACGGCCGCGGCCTGGAACGCAAGACGGTCAACCGTGAGGTCAAGATCCCCGGTGGCGTGGACAGCGGCACCCAGGTGCGCCTGGCCAGCGAAGGGCAACCCGGCCTCAACGGCGGCCCGCAAGGTGACCTGTATATTGCCATTAACGTGCGCGACCATAAGTTTTTCCGCCGCCGGGATAACGACATCGTGTTGGATCTGGATATCAACGTAGCCCAAGCCACCCTGGGCGCCGACGTGGAAGTGCCCACGGTGGACGGCCCCGCGGTGCTCAGCATCCCGGCCGGCGTGCAACCCGGCAAAGTGCTGCGCATGCGCGGCAAGGGCGTGCCGCACCTGCGCGGCAGCGGCCGCGGCGACCAACTGGTGGTGGTGGATATCGCCATCCCGCGCAAGCTGAGCGCCGAACAGCGCAAGCTGTTCGAGCAATTGGCCGCCACCATGGGCAGCGAGGTACAACCCAAGGAGAGCAATATCCTCGATAAGTTGAAAGAAGTGCTGGGGGGATAATTCCGTTTTTCCATCTGGCTAAGATAAAACCGCGGTTGAGTTCACAAGCACGAATAGCCTGAGTGCTATACTGCGCGGATGGTGAACTCCTGGCTGCGCATCTCCCTCGAAGTCGATCCCGAATTGGCTGAAGCGGTCTCCGAGGTGCTGGCGCGCTATATCCCCGGCGGCGTGGTCATGGAGAGCACAGCCATCGAAGCCGATGCCGAGGACGAAGGCCGCGCCGTAGGGCCGCTGCGCGTGATGGGCTACATCCCCGGCGACGAACATTTGGAAGCCACGCGCGCCCAGATCGAGCAAGGTCTGCGCTATTTAGCCCTCATCCAACCCATCCCCGAGCCCAGCTACACACCCATCCAGGAGCAAAACTGGATGGAGGCCTGGAAGCAGCATTACAAGCCACTGAGTATTGGGCGGCGCTTGCTCATCCTGCCGGCCTGGATGCAAGCCGAATCCGCCGAGCGGGTAACCGTGCGCATCGAGCCGGGCATGGCATTCGGCACCGGCGTGCATCCCACCACCCAGCTCAGCCTGCAGCTGCTGGAAACTTATGTGAAAGCCGGCGACTCGGTTATCGATGTGGGCTGCGGGTCAGCCATCCTGG
>DATBWP010000104.1:0-6518 GCA_036514735.1 Anaerolineales bacterium | reverse complement strand
AACATCAGAATGGCGCCAAATTGCGCATCCTGTACGGTCCCGACGATCACTTCCTGACCTGTGGTTGCCATTTGTTGAATATGAACGCCAATAATTCGAGCATCCGGTTTAGCCTTAGTACAGTTCTGGATGATGGTTTCGAATCCCCGGAGAACTTCTTGCGGGGTCGCCACGTCGAGCAAGACTCCACCTGCATCCGATTTGTGCACAATGTCCTCGGACGCAATCTTGAGGGCTACCGGGAAACCTATTTCCTCAGCCAGAGCAACCGCTTGCTGCGCGGTTGTGGCTAAACCCATTTTTAAGACAGGAATGCCATAGGCAGAAAGGATTTGGTGAACAATTTCTGTTGGCAAGAATCCCGGCTTTTGCTTATGTAGGATCGACCCAACCAGCTTTGCTTGAATGTTGGCTGGTGAAACAGGCTGGGATGCTGTCTGCGCCAGATGATCGGCCCTCTGGGCCAGGATTGCCAGAGCGGATGCAGCTCGTTCAGGAAAACGATATTCGGGAACGCGGGCGGCGCGGAAATACTCGACCGCTTCCTGGATCATGCGCTCGCCCATCAGAGCAACCACAACCGGCTTCCTGGCTACGCTGATCACCGGGATCAGAGCCCTGGCAACGCTTCCCGCGGAATGCACCGGTGGGGGCGGCAGGATGACGAGACAACTATGCACCTGGGGATCGCTGAGCAGAATGGACAGGCAGCTTGCGTACTGTTCGGGGGAAGCGCCGGCCAGCATATCAATTGGGTTGCGAACGCTGGCTGCAGGGGGCAACAGATTCCGCAAATTTAGTTGGGTTGATTCAGATAATTGCGCCAGATGAAGCCCATTGGCCTCGATGGCGTCCACGGCAGTAACGCCGGGCCCGCCGGCATTGGTAAGCACGGCCACTCCGCGCCCGGGAGAGGGAGGGCACCACGCCAGAGCTCTGGCCCAGTCGAACAGTTCCTCACTGGTCTCGGCACGGATGACCCCCGCCCTTTGAAAGGCGGCATTGTAGGCAGATTCTTTTCCTGCCAAGGCTCCGGTGTGAGAGGCAACCGCCTGTTGGCTGCTGGCAAAACGGCCGACCTTGAGAGCGACGATGGGTTTGTTGCGTGTCACACGTTTGGCCACGTCGACGAAACGGCGGCCATCACTAACCCCTTCCAGGTACAGGGTAATAACGCGGGAGTAGGGATCTTCGGCCACCGGCTCAAGTACGTCACATTCGCTGACGTCCGCTTGATTGCCCAGGCTGACCATACGGGATAGGCCAAAACCCTGCCCCCTGGCCCAATCTATCACTGCGGCACAGATCGCACCGGAGTGGGAAATGAAGGCGACATCGCCCGGGGTTGGTCCTGGGGGCGGCAAAAAGGTGGCATCAAGCGGCAAATGGGTGTCCAACAAACCTATGCAGTTGGGGCCGATGAGGCGAATACCGTGTTCCTTGGCTATCTGCTGACATACGGCTTCCAGTTCGGCCCCCTGCGCTCCGGTTTCTCGAAAGCCGCCAGAGGCAACAATGGCGGCTCGAATGCCGCGTTTGCCGCAACCTATTAGTGCATTCGCTACGTGAGGAGCCGGGATGAGTAAGACGGCCAGATCAACCGGATCGGGGATGTGGCTAAGGTCCGTGTAGATGGTTCGCTCGAATAAGGTCCCGCCCTTTGGATTGACAAAATGGATGGCGCCCGGATATCCGCTGCGGACCAGATTCTGGGCTAAGCCGAACCCCAGTTTTGCAGGGTTTTGCGATGCGCCAACCAGTACGATGCCCTGCGGGTCAAAGAATGGGATCAGGGTTTTTTCCATGGTGATGCTCTCTGCAGATTCTCGTTTAGAAAAGCCGGCTTAATTCTCATGGTAGTCCAACTGGCTGAATAAGGGAAGGTTCGATTGTCACTGTTGAGCCTGCGGTAGCTAAATCCGATAAAGGTACTGGTCGAGCAAAGCAGCGGTTTGAGCTGCCGGGCAATTACACAGCCTTTTCACTTTAGGACAGAAAGTATTAATAATCATCATCTCGGGGCACAGGGGAAAGTTAATAGTTAATACTTTTCCCCGCCTTTAATTTCTCCGCTGTAAGGCAATATAACCCAAGCACGAAAGTGTTGCGGGATTTTAAGCTCCGTTGTGAAGCTATTGGACAACGGGCCTTGCCTGCCTATGCTATGATTCCTCCATGCTCAACAACCTGGATCCCAGCAAACGGCTGCTGGTCTATTTGGTGATCAATGTCATCGTTTCGGCCCTGACCGCTTTTATCGTGCTCACCATCTGGTCGAACCTGGTGTTATCGGCCGGGCCGGCAATCGGAGGGCCTGCGCCCACCGCCCAGAGCATCAGCCCGGCGGTTGGGCAGGTGGGCATTAACACTGTGATCGGCGCGGGCGACCTGGCCAACGAACGTGTGCTCATCGAGCACATCGGCGAGCAAAACCTTTCCCTAGCCGGCTGGAGGCTGCGCGACGAAAACGGCCACGAATATCGCTTTCCGGCGCTGGTGCTGCACCCCGGCGCTCAGGTGAACGTGTTCAGCGGCCAGGGCACGGATTCGGCCACCGACCTTTACTGGGGCCGCTCGGTGGCGGTATGGGAAATCGGCGAGAGGGCGGAGCTGCTGGATGGCGGCGACCAGACCCAAGCGGAGTACGTTATCCCATAGTCAATGAGGCCACCCCTCGGTCAGTTATCGCTGAGTAAAATAAACATATGCCTGGCATCGAAGAGATAATCCAGCAAGCAATTAAGGACGGGGCCTTCGACAATCTGCCCGGCAAAGGTAAGCCCCTCAACCTTGAGGACAACCCTTTCATCGACCCCGAATGGCAACTTGCTTATCATCTGCTCAAACAGAACGGTTTTGCGCCCCAGTTCATCGAGGAGCGCCAGGCCATCGAAGTGGAACTGGCCGCCGCCCGTGAGAACCTGGCGCGCAGCTGGGCCTGGCGCCAGCGGGCGCTGGAGCGCGGCGAGGCCCTTACGTTTGTGGAAGAAGAATGGGGCAGGGCGAAGCTTGCGTTCACGCAGGTGGTAGAAACGCTCAATAAGAAGATAAGGAACTACAATCTACATGTCCCATTGCCTACACTTAGCAGAAACCTTATCGATGAGCAAGAGGAATTTGCTCGGATTGAATCTTGAGCTCACCTTGCCCCTCTTTTCTCCCTCTGTTACACTAACTTAGTTCTCGTCGTCATTGCCTAAACTTTCTGCCGTAAACTGACATGTCCCTATCTCTCTACCGCAAGTACCGCCCCAGCACCTGGTCTGACGTGGTAGGCCAGGCGCACGTGGTGGGTACGCTGCGCAACGCGGTGGCGGCCGACCGCATTGCGCATGCTTACCTGTTTGCTGGGCCGCGCGGCACCGGCAAGACCAGCGTGGCGCGCCTGTTGGCCAAAGCCGCCAACTGTGAGCACGCCGACCCGGCCCAGCGCCCGGACGACACCTGTGAGAACTGTATTTCCGTGCAGAACGGCAGCTTCCTGGATCTGATCGAGATCGACGCGGCTTCCAACACCAGTGTGGAAGACGTACGTGACCTGCGTGACAAGATCAATTTCTCGCCCAACCGCGGCCGCTTCAAGGTGTACATCATCGATGAAGTGCATATGCTTTCCACCGCGGCCTTCAATGCCCTGCTGAAAACCCTGGAAGAACCGCCGCCGCACGCCATCTTCATCCTGGCCACCACCGAGATGCACAAGATCCCGGCCACGGTGCTTTCGCGTTGCCAGCGCCACGAGTTCCGCCGCCTGCCGCTGGATGAAATGGTGGCCCAGCTCGAAATGATTTGTAAACAAGAAGACATTACGGCCGATAAGGCCGCCCTGGAGCTTATTGCCCGCCAAGCCACCGGCAGCCTGCGGGATGCGGAATCGCTGCTCGATCAATTGGCTTCCACCGGCGGCGAAGTAAAACTGGATTGGGCGCGGGAAGTGCTGGGCACATCCACAAGCCTGGCCGTATTGGACCTGCTCGATGCGCTGGGCGCCAGGGACGCGGCCGGCGGCCTGGATCTAATCCATAAGGCCCTGGACGCCGGCGCTGACCCGCGCCAGTTTGCGCGCCAGATCGTGGACGCCTTGCGCGGCTTGTTGCTGTTGCGCATGGGCGCCCCGTTGGGTCCGGAGCACGCCGGCGAAGAAAGCCAGCGCATGGCCAAACAGGCGCAGGCTTTCAGCGTGCCCGAGTTGCTGCGCGTGATCCGCCTGTTCCACGATACAACCACAAGGGATGCCAAGACTGCCTGGCTACCCAGCCTGCCGTTGGACCTGGCCTTTGTAGAGGCCACTGAAACTCCGGCACCGGTCCAAGCTCAGGTTGTGTCTAGCGGCCAAGCCCCGCAGAAAGCACAAACCGCGCCTGCGGCCAAAATGGCAGCGCAGGCCGCTGCCCCCAGCTCTCCGCCGCCGGCGCCCGATGCCCAAGCCAGCGTCCATCTGGACGGCCAGGCGTGGGCGCGTATCAAGGAGGCGGTCAAAGGGCGCGATATTCATTTGCTCGCCTTGCTCAATTCGGTGAAAACACGCGAGCTGCGCGGCAATATCCTGGTGCTTGGTTTTGCTAGCGATCTGTTGAAAGAAAAGATGGAGAAGCCCGAAAACATGGAGTTATTGCAATCCGTGCTAAGCGAAACCCTGAACCAAACCATGCAGGTAGCCTGCATGCTGGCCAGCGGCCGAGCGGGCGAGCTGCCCCCCGATCTGGATAGCTCCGGCATGGTGGCCGCCGCGGTGCGTCTGGGTGGAGAGATCGTGGACATGACCGATCTTAGTAAGGGAGAGAAGAATAAGGAGTAGAGATTGGAGACTGGAGACCAGGGGCTTGATGCCTGTTCCCTGATCACTACTCACCAATCACTGTTTTTATCGGAGAAAACATGGACAAAAAACCAGGATTAGGCGACATGGCCGGCATGCTCAAGCAACTGCGCCAAATGCAAGGTGAGCTGGCCAAAGCCCAAAAGGAATTGGCCAACGAAACGGTGACGGCCGAAACCGGTAAAGGTGCGGTGAAAATTACTGTGAGCGGGGACCAGCGCGTGACTGACCTGCAGATCGACCGCGCTTTGTTGGCGGCCGGCGATGCTCGCAAACTCAGCCTCCTGGTGCAGGAGGCCTTCAACAAGGCGCTGCATGAATCCCGCGAAATGGCCAAGAAACGTCTGGGGCCGCTGGCTTCGGGATTGGGTGGGTAAAAGTATAAGGCCCGCCTGCCTTTGTCATGCTGAGCGCAAGCGAAGCATCCACCCGAATGCTTTTCTCACCAACACGCCTGATGTTCAAGAATGACAAGCAAGATTCCGACGAGATAAACCAGTGCTGCTCCCCGAACCGATCCAGCGATTGATCGACGCCCTCTCCAGGCTGCCCGGCGTGGGGCCGAAGACGGCTTCGCGCCTCACCTTTCACTTATTGCGTGAGGGCGGCGCTTTGTCCGAGGAACTTTCCGGTGCCCTGGCGCACTTGCGTTCGGGCACGGCCACATGCAGCGAGTGCTTCAACATCACTACGGCCGGCCAGGAGCTGTGCGCAGTGTGCGCCAACAGCGAACGGGATCGCAGCCTGATCTGCGTGGTCGAAGAACCGCTGGATGTGCTGGCGCTTGAGGGCACCGGGGGCTACCAGGGGCTGTATCACGTGCTGGGCGGGGCGCTCTCGCCCATCGAAGGCATCGGCCCCGATGACCTGAAGATCGCCGAGCTTCTCACCCGGGTTCGGGCAGGCGGTGTGCAGGAAGTCATCGTGGCCACCAACCCCAGCATGGAGGGCGACGCCACCGCTATGTACTTGCAGCAACAGCTGGCGCCCTTCGGCCTGCGGCTCACCCGGCTGGCGCGCGGCCTGCCCATGGGTGGCGACCTGGAATACGCCGACCAAAACACGCTTTTGCGGGCTCTGGCGGGCAGGCAAAGTTTGTGAACAAAAGCCGGTGTTGAGGGCCTAGTCGGGATTGCGTGACCGGCTAAAGCCACGACTCCAATCGGACATGCCGCCCCTTGACCTTTCGTTCAGATAGGCTATAATCTTGGGGCTTAGCAACATAGGATCTAATCCCCGCAGCAAGATCCCATAACAACCTAGTGCGATGAAAAAACCTTCGAAGGAAGGATACTTCCTATCGGAGAGTTTTGCTCTGTCAGAGTGCTTGACAGGCCTCATGCGGGTGGTACAATTCGCCCCCTGTGCTGGCAGCTAAACTGCGAACCAGCACGTGGATCAGATGCCCGGACTTTAACAACTGAATAGTGATAAGAAGTTTTAAGCTTGCGTTTTTTCAAAAACTTGCCGCAACCAAAAATGACTGCAATCCGTCTTCGGACGGTTTGAAGTTTTCTGCGGAGAGTTTGATCCTGGCTCAGGATGAACGCTGGCGGCGTGCCTAATACATGCAAGTCGAACGAGGCTCTTTGTACTTGTACGAAGATGTCCTAGTGGCGAACGGGTGAGTAACGCGTTGGTGACCTGCCCCGAAGTGGGGGACAACAGTCCGAAAGGACTGCTAATACCCCATGTGGTC
>DATBWP010000103.1:0-6131 GCA_036514735.1 Anaerolineales bacterium | reverse complement strand
GCCGGCCAAGCGGGAGGCCCACTGGGCTCGATCTGGTTCACGGCCATCGCCGCCATCGGCGTCATCCTGGCAGCGGTCTATATCCTGTATATGTTCCAGGCCATGTTCCTCGGCCCGGTCACCAAGAAGGTCAACGAGACCTTGAAGGACTTGAGTTGGCGAGAGTTGGCGGTAATTGTTCCCCTGCTGGTGCTGATTTTCTGGATCGGTCTGTATCCCAAGCCCTTCTTTGACCTCATCCACCCGACCGTGGAGCAGTTTTTGACCATCTTCCAGAACTCTGCCCTGGCTTTGCGCTAGCCGTGCCCTCGTTCACAAGTCTCGATCTGCAAGCGCTGCTGCCCCAGGTTGTGCTGGTTGCCTGGGCTTGTATGCTGTTATTGGTAGTGGTCTTTAAGAAAGACAGCGGTCCGGGCTTGGTGCCCTTCTTAACCCTGCTCGGCTTGCTGGTTACGGCGGTCTTTGTGGTTTTCCAGCTCGGATTGGAGATCGACACCTTTGGCGGCATGTTGGTGATAGATGGCTTTTCCACCTACATGAGTTTGCTGCTGATCCTGGGAGGCGTTTTGACGGTGGGCCTGTCGTATGACTATCTGCAACGCATGAATCTGGCGCGCGGTGAGTATTATGCGTTGCTGCTGTTCTCCATCAGCGGCATGATGTTAATGACTTCGGCCAGCGACCTTATCGTGGTTTTCCTGGCGCTCGAACTGCTTTCTATTCCGCTGTACGTCCTGGCGGCTTTCGCCCGTCCCGAGGCGCGCTCGGAAGAGGCTGGGATGAAATATTTCTTGCTGGGCGCGTTTGCCAGCGGGTTCCTCCTGTATGGCGTGGCCCTGGTCTACGGCGCCACTGGCTCGACTGCCTTCAGTGAAATTGTGGCAACCGTCGCCGGCGGGTTAGGCCAGCCCTTGTATTTCGTCCTGGGTGCTGGGTTGATCCTGGTAGGTCTTGGGTTCAAAGTGGCTGCGGTGCCTTTCCATATGTGGACGCCGGACGTTTATCAGGGTGCGCCTACACCGGTGACTGCCTTCATGGCGCTGGGCGCCAAGGCGGCCGGCTTTGCCGCCCTGCTGCGCGTCTTCCTGGTCATCTTCCCCAGTGTTAGCCAGCAGCTCACCCCGGTGCTGCTGTGGATCACCATCGCCACCCTGCTGGCCGGCAACCTGCTGGCCATCGCCCAGAACAACGTCAAGCGCATGCTGGCCTATTCCAGCATTTCGCATGCCGGGTTCATTTTGATGGCGGTGGTCGCTTACGGCAACGACGCAGCCCGTTTCGATGTGGTGGCTTCGGCCCTTTTCTATTTGCTGGCCTTCGCCTTCGCCAGCTTCGGCTCCTGGGCGGTGGTAATGGCTCTGGAGCAACGCGAAGCGCGCGGGCTGGAATTTAGCGATTATGCCGGCCTGGGTCGCACGCACCGCGGCCTGGCGATTGCCATGGCCATCTTCATGCTCTCCTTCACCGGCGTGCCGCCCACTTTGGGTTTCGCTGGAAAATTCTTCCTCTTCCGGGCGGTGTTGGAAGGCGGTTATGTGGGCCTGGCCATCGTTGGGATGCTGGCCTCGCTTATCTCCGCTTATTACTACCTGCGCTTGGTGGTGGTGATGTTCATGCAGGATGGCGAGCCGCAAGTGCACCGCGACCGCTGGCTGGCTTTGACGGCGGTTGGCAGCGCGCTGGCAACAGTGGTGTTGTTCATTTTTTCGGAGCCCCTGTTTTCCTGGGCAGCGCAATCGGTGCTGCACTTGTTCTGATCCCCTTTGTTTGCTGAATTTTTCTATCAGGGTGACCTACGGTCACCTTTTTTGTCGCAATCACCGTGGGCGCTTCGGGTATACTGCCGCCAACATGATCAAGGCATTGATCCTGGATTTCGACGGCCTGATCCTCGACACCGAACTGCCTGACTACGAATCCTGGCAGCAGGTGTATCGCAAGTATGGCTGTGAATTGAGCGTGGAAGCCTGGGGCCAGATCGTGGGGGGTAACGGGGCCACTGATTTCGACCCTCACAACCATTTAGAACAGTTATCCGGTAAAGCATTGGACCGCGAAGCAATTTGGATCAGCCGCCGAAAACAATATTTGGACAACATTTCCCAGCAACCGGTTTTACCCGGAGTACTGGAGCTGTTGGACGAGGCAGGCCGCCTTGGCTTGAGCCTGGGATTGGCTTCCAGCTCGCCGGAGAACTGGGTGCGCGGCCATCTGGCGCGCCTGGGTCTCTATCAGCGTTTTGACGTGATCAAGACGGCTGACGACGTGGGGCGCACCAAGCCGGATCCGCAGCTTTTCCAGTTGGTGATGGACGCGCTGGGTGTTAAACCCGTTGAAGCCATCGCCTTCGAAGACTCATCCAACGGGGTCAAGGCCGCCAAGGCGGCCGGTCTCTTCTGCGTGGCAGTCCCAAATAAGCTCACCGCCCAGCTATCGCTCGACCAGGCTGATCTGCGCCTGAACTCGCTGGCAGAATTACCTTTAGTGGAGCTTATCAATAAAGCAACCACTCAAGCATCTTGACGCGTTTCCTCGTAGATCTGCTCTTGACTCTCACATAGTGAGAGACCGTATACTCCGCTCATGTTCCGTATAGGAGATTTTTCCAAGTTCAGCCACGTATCCGTGCGCATGCTGCGCCATTACGATGAATTAGGGCTGCTCAAACCCGCCCGCGTAGATCCCCAAACAGAATATCGCTATTATTCGGCTGACCAGCTACCCCGCCTGCATCGCATACTGACTTTGCAAGACCTGGGTTTTTCCCTTGACCAGATCGGCAAACTGCTTGCGCGTCGCGTGTCGGCTGACGAGATGCGCGGCATGCTGCTTTTAAAGCGGGCTGATCTGCAAAATAAGGTCGACGATGATCTGGAACGTCTGGCGCGGATCGAGAGCCGCATTGACCAGATCGAGGAAAGCGAATCGCCCCGCTACGACATTGTGTTGCGTTCAGTAAAGCCGATACGAGTCGCTGCCATTCGGGCCAACGCAGAGCAGGATTTCACGCCGTTGTTTGAGGAGTTGGAGAACTATGTAAGTCGCTTCAGAGCGCGGGGAGAACAGCCGCCTTTGGCGCTTTATTTTGGCGATGACAGCGACCAAGGCGATATTGCGGTAGCCGTACCGGTGAAAGCGGAACTGGAGGTAAATGACCGCATCGAAATTTATGAGCTGCCTGCAGTGGACAACATGGCCTGTGTGGTGCATACCGGGGACTATGAAACAATTCAATTGGCCAATAAAGCGCTTATGAAATGGATCGCCAGCAATCCTTATGAGATAGCCGGTCCACTGCGCGAAGTCTACTATCGCTTTGGGGCAGCCCAGGTTGGCTATGAAATCCCTTCCGCATATTTGACCGACCAAGATGAGGAATTTGTGACCGAATTGCAAGTTCCTGTGGAAAGGAGTTAGCTCATGGCGCATTATTTAGTGACGGCAAAACCCGCTGAGGACAAGATGGCGGAACTGCGCAAGCGACTTGGGAGTGGCGAGATCAGCAAAATGCGGCCGTTTGGAGAATCCCTGCATTACAGCCTGGAGAATGCCCGATTGCAGGAAGACGGAATCGCCATTTGGGAAGAGGAAGATTACTGCCGCCCACCCTTGGCCCAGGAGAGGGCCGCCATCCTTGACGATTACTTCAGCGGCCTGGAAGTGGAACGCGTAGATGAGGGAGAAGGCTGGGAACGCATCAGCGAGCTGCCTGAAATGTTTGAGACCCTGTAGAAGCAATCAGGCCGGCACCCATGAAGATGCGCTACCAGCTGCTGGGCCCAAGCGGGCTACGGGTTTCGGAACTTTGCCTGGGGACAATGACATTCGGCGAGGCCTGGGGGTGGGGAGCCACAGAAACGGAAAGCAAGAAACAATTCGACCTGTTCGTTGAAGCTGGGGGAAATTTCATCGATACGTCGGTGAATTACACCGATGGAGAAAGCGAGACGCTCCTGGGAGCATTACTGGCGAGCGACCGCAACCGCTTCGTGGTCGCCACGAAATACAGCTTAACCCAGCCTGATTCGCTGGACCCGAATTCTGGGGGCAACAGTTTGAAATCCATGCGGCGGGCAGTGGAAACCAGCCTAAAACGCCTGAGCACGGACTATATCGATCTGCTCTATCTGCACATGTGGGACTACTTGACCCCAGTAGAGGAAGTGATGGCCGGACTGAATGATCTTGTGCGCAGCGGCAAGGTGCTCTATCTCGGATTTTCTGATTCTCCTGATTGGATCGTGGCAGAAGCCTGCACCCTGGCGGAACTACGCGGCTGGGCCCGGCCGGTGGCTTTGCAGATCCCCTATTCGATCGCTGACCGGGCCCCTGAACGGTCGCTGCTGCCCATGGCTAAACATTGGAACCTGGCTACGCTGGCCTGGGGGGTCCTGGAGGCCGGCTTGCTGACTGGAAAATATGCGAGCCAAGGCAGCGAACCGACTCGCATGCAGAGATCTGAGGTCAGTTTCAGCCCTCGGTTGCAAGCAGTTTTGGCCGTTATGGAAACGATTGCCAAAGAAACGGGGCGGTCCATGGCGCAAATTGCCATCAACTGGGTGCGGCAGCAGAGCGGGCAAGGGCAGCTCATTCCGATCATTGCGGCGCGAAATTCGCGCCAATTTGCTGATAATCTGGCTTCATTTGAATGGCAGCTGACCCTCGAGCAGCTAAGGCGGTTAGATGAAGCCAGCCAGATCGAGCTGGGCTTCCCGCATAATTTCCTGGAAGGGAACCGCTATATTTTTGGGGCGACGTTCGATTTGATCGACCGGAGGAGAGCCAGCTAGTTTGGATTGGAGTATTGCGCTGGAGTTACTGCGCCGGCTGGCCATACAGCTTGCGGTGCACCACGCTGAGGGAGCGCACCTGCTCGGCGGCGTGGTAGCTGGAGCGCACCAGCGGGCCGCTCTCCACCCAGAGAAAGCCGATGCCGAGGCCGTAGTCTTTGATCTCGGCAAATTCCTCGGGCGTGTAATAGCGTTCGATGGGCAGGTGCTTTTTGCTGGGCTGCAGGTACTGGCCCACCGTGAGGATATCCACGCCCCAGGAGCGCTGGTCGCGCATCACAGCTTTGACTTCGTCCAAGGTCTCGCCGAGGCCGAGCATGATGCCGCTCTTGGTGAGCACTTCGGGGTCCATTTGTTTGGCATGGCTAAGGGTGGCGGCGGCCCAATCGTAATTATCCTGGGGCTGCACTTTTTTGAAGAGGCGCGGCACGGTTTCCACGTTGTGGTTGAGGATCTCGGGGCGAGCTTCCATGACGATGCGCAGGGCTTCGGCGCTGCCTTTGAAATCGGGGATGAGCACTTCGATGGAGCAGCCGGGATGGATGAGGCGGATGCGCTTGATGACCATGGCGAAGATGGGCGCCCCGCCGTCGGCGCGCTCATCGCGGTTGACGCTGGTGATCACGGCGTGCTGCAGGTCCATGTCCTTCACCGCCTGGGCCACGCGCAAGGGCTCGGCCCAATCCATGGCATTGGGCAAGCCGCGTTTGATGTCGCAGAAGCCGCAACTGCGGGTGCAGACGTCACCCAGCATGAGGAAGGTGGCGGTGCCATCGCCCCAGCATTCGCCGATATTGGGGCACATGGCCTCCTCGCAGACGGTATGCAGCGCTTTGCTGCGCATGAGGCGCTTGATGTTCTCGTAGCTTGCGCCCATGGGGGCACGTACGCGGATCCAGGCAGGGCGGCGCTGGGGCGCCGGCGCCAACTGGATATCTTGCAGCTTGACGCGGTCACGGGTGGGGGTGTGTTGTGTCATCGAAGGGTAATTTTACCGCAGGGGTGAGGTTTCCCCGCCCTTGCAGAGTAGGGTGTGGCAACCCATGACAGGATCAACTTGGCATTATTCATTAATTTTGTGGGGCCTCTGGCCCCAGCACCCCTTGCGTGGCTTCGCGACTCTGCGCGATAATTCCGCGCTGGAGAGTCTACCCGGCTGCGCTGGGTAACGATTCCCGAAGTTTACTTTCGAGAAAAAAATCTGCACCGGAATTGGCGGACAATTTTTTATCAAATAGAGTCCTGGGAAATGTCAGAGACGGGATTTGAATCCGTCTGTCATCTAGAAGTTTAATAGAGAGAAATGACGCCCTAACTTATTTGGGCACATGCCCTTTTCTA
>DATBWP010000102.1:0-4105 GCA_036514735.1 Anaerolineales bacterium | reverse complement strand
GAGGAGCAGGCTTTGGCCTTGGCCGCCGCCGTTGAGGGCGATTCTGAGCATCCCTTGGCGGCGGCGGTGCGCAAGGTGGCGACTGAGCGCAAACTCCAACTGCCAAAGGTGACCGGTTTTGAAGCTATTAAAGGCCAGGGCGTGCGCGCCCTGAACGAAGGCCAAGTGGTCTTTCTGGGGGGGCCGCGGCTACTGGAAAAACTGGACTTGGAAGCAAAAGCAGACATTGGTCAGTTTACCCAATTGGCCGGTGAAAAAGCGCAAACCGTTGTCTATCTGATCTCGGGATCTAAGATCGTGGCCGCGCTGGGCCTGGCCGATGTGATTCGACCCGAGAGCGCTGAGGTGGTTCGGCGGCTTCAAAAATCGGGGGTCGAGGTGGCCATGATCACCGGGGATAGCCGTGCGGTGGCCGAAGCCGTAGCAGCAGAACTGGGCATCCAGCGCGTCTTTGCCGAGGTGCTGCCGGAGGATAAAGACAAGAAGATCATGGAACTGCAGCGCGAGGGCAAACGCGTCGCCATGGTTGGCGATGGCATTAACGACGCGCCGGCCCTGGCGCGCGCCGAGGTAGGTATTGCCATCGGCAGCGGCACCGACGTGGCCGTGGAGTCGGCCGGGATTATCCTGGTCAATAGCAATCCGGTGGATGTGCTTAAAGTGTTCGAATTAAGCCGGGCGACCTACAAAAAGATGATTCAAAACCTCGTCTGGGCTACTGGCTATAATGCCATTGCCATTCCGCTGGCGGCCGGCGTGCTGGCCCCCATCGGCGTCCTGCTTTCGCCGGCAGTGGGTGCCTTGCTCATGTCCGCCTCCACGGTGATCGTAGCTGTGAACGCGCAGTTATTGCGCAACGTGAAATTGGGAGTAATAGGCGATGAATTTCCTAAGAAACCTGTTTGACCGTGTGGACGCCAAGCTGACTGGCTGGATGGCGCGCTACGGCATCCTGCTGCTTCGCCTTAGCCTGGGGGTAGTCTTCCTGTGGTTTGGGGCCTTGAAATTCTTCCCCGGCTTAAGCCCGGCAGAAGACTTGGCTGCGCGAACCATTACCCGCCTAACCTTTGGCGTGGTGCCCGCCTCTACGGCGGTGCTGATCCTGGCTGCCTGGGAGAGCCTGATCGGCATAGGTTTGATTTTCGGGCTTCAATTGAGAGCAACTCTGTTCCTTTTATGGGTGCAAATGTTGGGGACGGTCACGCCCATCTTTTTATTTCCGAATGAGGTTTTTGCCGTTTTCCCCTACGCTCCCACATTGGAAGGTCAATATATATTCAAGAACATGGTGCTGGTAAGCGCCGGCCTGGTGATCGGCGCCACCGTGCGCGGCGGACGCGTGGTGGCCGAGCCGGAAAAGATCATCGGCAGCGCCAAAGAGAATCTGGTTTAGAAAAGGACTTATGGCTATTACAAAAACCTACAATTTACCCATCACAGGCATGACCTGCGCCAATTGCGTTTCCACAGTGGAACGCAATCTCAAGAAAGTTCCCGGCGTGCTCAACGCCCAGGTGAACCTATCTTCGGAACGCGCCGCGGTGGATTTTGACCCCAAACTTGCCACCCTGGATTCTATGGTGGCGCGCATCCGCGGCGCCGGGTACGACCTGGCGTCCGGTGAAGCCGACCTGAAATTTGAGGATCTGGACGATGTCAACGATGCCCAGCGCCTGGAACGAGTGCTGGCTGGCCTAGATGGGGTGATCGAAGCCCAGGTTAACCTGGCCAGCGAGCGCGCCCGCGTCCGCTATATCCCCACCATCGTGAGCCAGGCCGATCTGCGCGCCGCGGCCAAGGCGGCCGGTTTCGAGGCGCTCAAGGAAGGCGAGGAAACCGAGGATGCCGAGCGAGATGCGCGCCGCGCCGAGGTAGCCAAACAAGCTCGCCTGATGTGGATAGGTGTCCTGCTCGCTGCGCCGCTTTTGGTGCTTTCAATGTCCCGCGATTTCGGGTTGATGCCCATGTCGATCGCCATGCAGCCTTGGCTGGAGTGGCTGTTCTTTGCCCTGGCGACGCCGGTGCAGTTCTATGTCGGCCTCAGCTATTACGTCAACGGCTACAAATCCCTGCGCAACGGCAGCGCCAACATGGATGTGTTGGTCGCCATGGGCTCGTCCGCAGCTTATTTTTATTCTTTAGCGGCTCTCCTGGGCTTGTTCCCCGGGCACGGATATTTTGAAACCGCCGCGGCCATCATCACCTTAATCCGTGTCGGCAAATATTTAGAGGCTCGTGCAAAAGGTCGCACCGGAGATTCCATCCGCAAGCTGATGAGCTTGCGGCCCAAACTGGCCCGCGTGATGCGTGCTGGGCAAGAGTTGGAAATTCCCAGTGCTGAGGTGCAGGTGGGCGACCTAGTGGTGGTGCGGCCGGGCGAGAAGTTCCCGGTGGACGGCGTAGTGGTGGAAGGCCGCAGCGCCGCCGACGAATCGATGATCACCGGTGAATCGATGCCCTTGGACAAAGGTCCGGGCGATGTTGTCATCGGCGCCACCCTCAATAAGCAGGGGCGCTTGGCCTTCGAGGCGACCAAAGTGGGCAAGGCAACCGCCCTGGCGCAGATTATCCGCCTGGTGGAGGATGCGCAAGCCAGCAAAGCGCCAATTCAAAAACTTGGAGATAGAGTTTCAGCCATCTTTGTGCCAGCCGTGCTGGTGATCGCCCTAATCACCTTTTCGGTCTGGCTCTTCCTTGTTCCAACCGCAAGCGGCGCGGCGGCCAACGCCGGCTTCACCCGGGCGCTGATCAACGCTGCCGCCGTGCTGCTGATCGCCTGCCCGTGCGCAATGGGCTTGGCCACGCCAACCGCAGTGATGGTAGGCACCGGCCGCGGCGCGGAAATGGGCGTATTGATCAAATCGGGGGAGGCATTGGAACGCGCCTCCGACATCAGCCTGGTGCTGCTGGATAAAACCGGCACAGTCACCCGCGGCCAACCCGCAGTGACCGATATCGTTTTGAGCCAAACCTGGCCGGATGAGAATGCCTTGTTGCGCATCGCCGCCAGCGTAGAGGACGCCAGCGAGCACCCCTTGGGAGAGGCTATCGTCGCCATGGCCCACGAGCGCAAGCTGCCGCTGAGCCAGCCATCAGCTTTCCTCGCTGAGGGCGGGCGAGGTGTCTCTGCCGAGGTGGATGGCCGCCAGGTGATGGTGGGTTCGCCGCGCTGGTTGGCTGAACGTGGAATCGGCATGAACGGGTTGAGCTCCAGTGTGGACCGCTTACAAGGCGAAGGCAAAACTGCGGTGATGGTAGCTGTGGATGGCGCCGCCAGTGGCATCTTTGGGGTGGCTGATACGCTGAAGGATTCTTCGATCGAAGCGGTGGCCCAATTGCAGCGCATGGGCCTCAAGGTCGGCATGATCACCGGCGACAACCGCGTGGTGGCCGAAGCCATTGGAAAGCAATTGGGCTTGGACACCGTGGTTTCGGAAGTGCTGCCGGATCAAAAAGTGGGCGAAGTGCGCCGCTTGCAGGAACAAGGCGAAGTGGTGGCCATGGTCGGTGACGGTATCAACGACGCCCCGGCCCTGGCCCAGGCCGAGTTGGGCATAGCCATCGGCACCGGCACAGACGTAGCCATGGCTGCTGCCCCGGTGGTGTTGATCACCGGGGACCTGCGCGGTGTGCCGCGCGCCATTCAGTTGGCGCGCTCTACTCTGCGCACCATCAAGCAGAACCTGTTCTGGGCTTTCATCTACAACATCCTGCTGATCCCCGCCGCCGCCTTTGGCTTGCTCAGCCCCATTTTGGCCGCTGGCGCCATGGCGCTCAGCGATGTGTTCGTGATCGGCAACAGCTTGCGGCTGCGCGGCTGGAAACCGCGCGGCTGAGGGGGTAAGGCGTGCCGATTCTAAAGTGTCTTTCATGGTGCTACAGTACAATCGATTTTGATGAGCGCCTACTCCCGCTTTTCGCGACGTGATTTTATGAAATTAAGCGGCCTGGGCCTCGGTGCCCTGGCCTTGGGTTCGCCGCGCAGCCCTGTGGCGCGTTCCTTGTGGCAGGTTGAGTTTCCTCAGAGCGAGCGTTTGGGCCGGGTAGTCGAAGAACTGGGCACTTTCATTAACGTGCGTACGCGCCCGAGCTCTGACGCCCCCGA
>DATBWP010000101.1:0-14422 GCA_036514735.1 Anaerolineales bacterium | reverse complement strand
CGAAATCGGCATCATCGCCTCCGTTTCGCAGCCGTTCTGCGGCGCGTGCAGCCGGGCGCGGCTTTCCGCAGATGGCAAGCTGTTCACCTGCCTGTTCGCTATCCAGGGCACCGACCTGCGCGGCCTGCTGCGCGCCGGCGCCAGCGATGCAGACTTGCACGCCGCCGTCGCCGCTGTTTGGCAAAAGCGCGTAGATCGTTATTCTGAATTGCGCTCTGCCGCGACCGAGGACCTTCCCAAAGTAGAAATGTCCTATATCGGGGGTTGAAGCGTGTCAGGCAACGGTTCTCTTGAACACATTCGCACGGTCGTCTTTGATTGGGACGACACGCTGCGCACCAGTGTCCCGCATGCGTCCCATTTCTTTTGTGACTACGTGGAAGCCGTGGCCTGGCCGTTGCAGGCAGAAGCCCGCCGCGCCGCCCAGCTCTGGGAGCACCGCTATTGGGCCACCTCAGAAGAACTGCTGGATGATTTTGAGCAACACACTGAAGGCAGCGATGCTTTTTGGTTGAACTACAGCCGCCGACGTCTGCGCGCTCTGGGGTTCAGCGACCGAGAAGCAGAGCCGCTGGCCGCGGCTGCGCAGGCTCACATGCGCGATAACTACAAACCGGTCAACCGCCTGCACCCGGACACCCTGGACACGTTGGATGCGCTGCGCAAGGCGGGCTACGCGCTGGGCGTAATCACCAACCGCAGCCAAGTCATTTATGCCGACATGCACGAACTTGGCTTGGACCTGCACTTCGATTTTTATTTGACGGGTGGGCAATTGGGGGCATATAAACCGGGCAAAGAGATCTTTGAGAACGTGCTTAATTTCATCCGCCAGCCGGCCAGGGAAGTGCTGTATGTGGGTGATAATTATTTCTCCGACGTGCTTGGCGCCCGCAACGCCGGGTTGGAGAGCGTCCTGCTCAATTGGAGCGGCCTATATAATGGCGACCTGGATTGCGTAGTGATCCGTACCTTATCCGAGCTGCCCGGGGTTCTTCAACTGCAGTCCGTTTCCTAGGCATGCTTCGCGCCCAGCCCCTATCGCGCGAATTTTTCGAGCAACCCACCTTGCTGGTGGCGCGCCTCTTGCTGGGCTGTGTCCTCGTACACCGCCAGAAAATAAATGGTAAGACTCGCCGCCTCTCCGGGATGATTGTGGAAACCGAGGCTTATTGCGGCGAGGAGGACCTGGGCTGCCACGCCAAAGCTGGTCGCACCCGCCGCACTGCGGTCATGTACGGGCCGGCCGGGCATGCCTATGTTTATTTCACCTATGGCAACCACTGGCTGTTCAATTGCATCACTCAGGCCGAAGGCCAGCCGCACGCCGTGCTGGTCCGTGCCATCCAACCCCTGGAGGGCTTGGATGTAATTGCTAGGCGGCGCGCCGGCCAACCTGAAAAGCGCTGGGCCGACGGTCCTGGCAAACTCACCCAGGCGCTGGGCATCGCCGGAGGCCACAACGGTGCAGACCTCACGGCGCGCACAGCTATAATATTCATCGAGGCTGGGCAGCCCGTGCCGAACCGTTTGGTCAAAAGCGGGCCGCGCATCGGCCTCTATACCGTCCCCGAGCCCTGGAAAAGCAAGCCCTGGCGCTTTGTGTACATGTCGTCAACCGGAGGATCCCTGCCCCGCCAAGCCGGGTAGCAACTCCACGGTGCGGAGCAACGCAACAAGAGGAGAAATCAGATGACCAAGCTGCTGGAAGGAAAGACCGCCATGGTTTTTGGGGTAGCCAATGATCGTTCAATTGCCTGGGGCTGCGCCAAGGCGCTCCACGAGCATGGCGCCCGGGTCGGATTGAGCTACGCCGGCGAGATCCTCAAGAAGCGCGTGTTCCCCCTGGCCGAATCGATCGGCAGCACTTTCGTGGAAGAATGCGACGTAACCAAGGATGCGGACATTGCTTCTGTGGCGCAAAAGGCCAAATCTGCCTTTGGCGGCATCGACATTTTGGTGCACGCCATCGCCTTTGCCAACCGCGCCGAGCTGGGTGGTCCCTATTACAGCACGACCCGCGCCGGCTTCCAACTGGCCATGGACATTTCGGTCTACTCCTTCACCGCATTGGCCCAGGCCTTTCAGCCCATCCTGCGCCCGGGCGGCTCGCTGATGACCATGACCTACTACGGCTCACAGAAAGCGGTCCCCAGCTACAACGTGATGGGCGTGGCCAAGGCTGCCCTGGAAGCCTCGGTGCGTTACCTGGCCCGCGATTTCGGCCCGCAAAAGATCCGCGTCAATGCCATTTCCGCCGGCCCCATCCGCACGCTGGCCGCCGCGGGCGTCACCGGGTTCAAGGGGCTGTACGGCCGCTTTGCCGAAGTAGCCCCTTTGCGCGAAAACGTGACCATTGAAGACGTGGGCAACGCCGCCCTGTTCCTGGCTTCCGACCTTTCGGCGCGCATCACCGGCGATGTACTTTACGTAGACTCTGGCTTCAATATCATCGGCATTGCAGAAAATGAAGCCGAACCCAAACCCGAGGAACCTGCGACTTGATGTTCCGGCGCAAATCGACACTCCCGCAAAACAATGCCGCCCTGCAGCTGCCACGCATCACTTCGGTGGTGGCTGACGGCGTAAGCCTGCGCGGCAAATTGAGCGGTGAAGGCGGCGTGCGCATCGAAGGCGCCTTTGACGGCGACATCGAACTGGGCGGTCTGCTGGTGATCGGACCTACCGGCCGGGTCAGCTGCCCGCAGCTCAAGGCGCGTCATGTGATCGTAGCTGGCGCCTTGCGTGGGGACATTTTGGCCGAGCGCGTGGAGATCCGCGCCAGCGGGCGGGTGTGGGGCAACGTGGTCACCGCCTCGATGGCCACGGAAGACGGCGCTTTTCTGCGCGGCCAGATCCAGATGGAAGAGAAGATCGAGCTGGGCATCCAGCCGCGGGTCGAAGCGGAAGAACCTATCCCCGAAGCGAGCGCTGAACCCGCCCAGCCGGCTGCGCCCGTGGAACCTGCCGCTCAAATCGCAACGAAAGATACGGCGCTGGCCGGACCACAGAAAAAGTTCAAGCGCAAGTCCAAGGGGAATTAGTTTAGTTCATCCCCTTTCTTCTGCCACTCCGAGCGCGGCGCTCTGAGTTAATCTCCAGTCTCTAATCCCAACTCGTTACTTCTGCGCCCTGATCAGCAGCAGCGGTCGGTCCACTTTGTGGAGTACGCCGCTGGTCACGCTGCCGAAGAAGGCCCGCTCCAGGCCGGAACGGCCGTGGCTGGTCATGGCGATCAGGTCGACGTCTTTCTCCTGTGCAGTGTTCACGATCGCATTCACCGGCTCGCCGCGCAGGATCACGGTTTCGGTTTTGATGTCCTTCTTAGTCAAGGCGGCAGATTTTTTCTGCAGGTATTCGCGGGCATCTTTCTCGGCCGCCTGCAGGTTCTTCCAATAAATTTCAAGCTCCTGTGGAGGTGGAGCCACCATCATGCTCATGCCGGGGGAAAAGCTTGGGCCTACTGGCTCGATCACATATAACAGGATCAACGTGCTGCCTCCTGAGGAGGCCAGGCCTTCGGCGTGCGGCAGAATCTGTTCGGCCCTCTCCGAGCCATCCAGGGGTACTAAAATACGCTTATACATCGACCCTCCACTCGCCGGCGCTAACGCAAGGCAATGTCGGCCGTTATGTTCTCGGCTAATCCTTGCCGCGCCGGCCCTCTTCCTCGTTGATCGACACCCAGGCTACCATCTCTCCGATCTCAAATTTATCCTCTGCCAGCCAGGTACGCAAGGAGGGGTAGCCGCGGTCGTAGCGCGAAGAACTTTCTCCCGAGGACTCCTTCTTCAGCATGGCGCGGATGCCCTTGAGTCGTTTCTTCCAAGCGGCCATGTTCTCGGGAGTCAGGTCCACCCACCCATGCTGGGCGTCCTCAGATTTGATCAGCGGCCCGCGCAGCAGGCGCTTGCCGTCCGGCAGCAAAATGGGCACGCCGATCGAGATGATCTGTTGGCGCAACCCGCTTTCCTTACTGATCAAAGCCGCCAATTTGGTAGCCATGTCCCCAGGCGCATCTTTCGAGGCCGCGCTAAGGGTAACGTAAACCTTTTTTAGCAGAAAAGCTTCGTAGAGCAACTTGGACATGCGCGGCGGGCCAAGGATTTCGAAGGCTACCGATTCGCCGTGCTGCTCGCCCAGTTGCCGCAACCTGTGCAAAGCCGCATCGCGCAAGGCGCCCGCCCGGAAAGTGGGGCCCATCACCGCGCCGTCCAGGGCGCCGACCACGTCGCGGCCGGTGTTACCGCCCAGGATCTCGCGCACCACGTTGTGGGCAATTTCCTCCGGCGTGACGAATTCCATCTGGCCATAAGCAGTGATGGCGGCGAAATCGCCGGCGGCGAACAGGCCGTTCTCGCCCGTATTAATATAAACCGCTTCCAGGGTTTTCCCGGTGGCTTTGCCGAAATTCCCGCGCGGCTCGAGGTTGGCTTTGTTGGCAACCGGCACAGCCTGGTCCGGCGGGCAATCATAGAGCAGGAAATCCTGGCCGCCGCGGCGAATGGGGCCATAACCGATCTCCTTCCAGGCGATCAGGGCGGTCGGCTTGATCTCCTTGACGATCTGCGGGCCCCCGGGGGTACGCGCCATCAGGAAAGTCAGCAAAGTTTGCGCCCCCGCCAGCGCCGCTTTGGACATCAATACCCGCGAAGGTTTCTCTTCGCCATGCGTATAAGGGATGTTAAGCCCCATGCCGCCGGTGCCGCTGGTGCCCACTTTCACGTAAGCCTGCGTCTTGGCTCTCAGCATGGACTCATGCAGGATCTGGATGTGGCGCACCAATTGCGGCACATACAAAGCGGCCAGCAAATGCTCGACCTCTTCCGGCCATTTGGTGCCGCCGTTTCCTGAGGCGATCAGGCCTTGCAGCTTGCGCGCCCAGGCGTAGATATTTTGATAGGCCACCGCGGTTGAGGTGTTAATGCAATCCACGATGATCTGGGCAGGGGACCCGTCCAGCCCTTTGGCCTGGCCCTGAATGATCTGAAATAGCAAAGAAGCTGTGAGGATCTCGTCGCTCAAGTCGTCAACGATATCCCCGACAACGATGGCTCGTTTCCCTGAATCCCCCATAATGTCGGCGCGCGAAGGGTTATCTGTGCGCCATTCCGCCCGCAAAAAGATATCCCCCCAGGTTGCGAAGAATTTGGTACGGCTCTTGGGGAATTCGGCTTTGAGCTCGGCCACGGCCTGTTTGGCCTCTTGCTTGTGTAGCGAGGCCACCACCAGCCGGGCCGGCTTGTGTTCCAACAAATCCCGGCATACGGCGCGGCCGACCAGACCGAATCCACCCAAAACGAGGGCATTCTTCCCGCGTATATCCATTCACACCTTCCAGGGGAGGGATGTTGCGCATAAGAGAGGTGAACCAAGCATACCGCGATTGACAAGGTGGTGCAAATGGCCGGCTTAAACCTGGGTGTATACTGCCTGTAGCGTTCATCCCATCCAAGGAGGAGTGATGATAGAAGGACTAGGTCTCGGCGGTGTTCTGGCGGTCAGTTTCGTACTCGCTTTCGTGGTGATCCTCTCTGCCTGGCGGCAGCGCGGTGCAGGGGTAAAAGCCAGCCTTGAGATGCCCAATGCCACCTTCGATTATCAACAGAGTTGGCTCACCGCCTTCGCAGCTTTGTTGGCCATCCTGGGCGCCATGAATTTCTCCAGTCTTGTTTTTAATGGGGACATCTCTCTCGCCACGTTAGGCCTGTTTTTTGCCATGCTGGTGGTCGCCTCACCGCTGGTCTACAGGGCCATGGGGACTTTAGGCGGCTATATGGTTGCTTCGACAGCCACCCTCTGGGCGGCATTTGGCACCGTGTGGTCCCTCGGCTTGGTGCTGAACCAGGCGGTGGTGGTCATTGAGGGGCAAACCGAGGTAGCTACCATCTTGATGGTTGGGGCCACCCTGCTGATCATTCCTTTCATTGCCGTTTACGCCCATAAAAAGATGTTTGCAACCCTGAAATCGCCAAAAGCGGTAGCCGGAGGAGCAGCCTTCCTTTAGCTCCTCTGTTAACCATTGGGAGAAAAGAGCGGGCCGTTGGCCTGCTCTTTTTTGTTGCCTGTTCCCGCCCGCTTTCTTGAACCAAGGTTTCCCGCGCTTTCCCTGTTTCTCCCGCCTTTTCGCCCATGGCTTATTTGCGGTCAACCGCGGGGCTTGGAGGGCACCAGGATTTGCCAACCACCCCTGTTCTAAAATAAAAACTCGAGTCAAACGTCATCATATTAGGAGAAATTCAATAAGTCGCGTGGGGCGCAGGCAAACGCAATACATTAGGCCAATTCAGTAAAACGCATCGCTATCGTCAAAAAAGGAGTCTTGAAATGAATACAATGCAAAAGGCCGTCGAAGCCAAAGACAGGAAAGTGGCGCTTTCAACGTTATGGATCTTCCTGATGTTCAATTACATCTATTTGGATATTGCCGTGATGAATTTCAATCCCGGGGTATACCAAAGAATAGCAGCGGGGCTGAGTGAAGAATTGGTGTTGGGTCTCTCGGCAGTGATGGAGATTGCGATTGCCATGCCCCTCTTGTCCCGGGTATTGAAATATGCAGTAAATCGCTGGGCCAACATCATTGCGGGCCTGGTGTTTACCGCCTTTGTAGCTTTGTCGGTTTTTGGGGGTAACCCACCCCTTTATTACCTGTTTATCGCCACTATCGAACTTGCCACCACTGTGTTCATTGTCTGGTACGCATGGACTTGGCCCAACCCTGAAGGTCAGCGCTAATAATACGGCGCAGACCATAGTGAATTTGGAGGATCCTCATGTTGATGAAAGCCATTGTTTTTACCCAATACGGACCGCCGGAAGTTCTTCAGTTTATAGATGTGGAAAAACCTGCGCCTACTGACAACCAGGTACTGGTGAAAGTTCATGCGGCATCTGTAACCCCCGCCGATTGGCATCGCATGACCGCGCCGCTAGTGGGTCGCTTGATCATGGGCGGCCTTTTCAAGCCTAAGGACCCGCGCCTCGGCTCAGATATAGCGGGGACGGTTGAAGCAGTTGGTCGCAATGTCACAGAATTTAAACCAGGTGATGAGGTGTTCGGGGCGTGTGCAGGTGGTTTTGCGGAATATACCTGTGCCCATGAAACCCGGGTAGTGCTGAAACCGGCCAACGTGTCCTCCGAGGCAGCCGCGGCCACACCTGTGGTGGGATGCACAGCCTTACAGGGTCTGCGCGATTTCGGGCAGATCCAGGCCGGGCAAAAGGTCCTGATTAACGGGGCGTCGGGCGGCGTGGGCACCTTTGCCGTGCAGCTTGCCAAATCCCTCGGGGCGGAAGTGACTGGCGTGTGCAGCGGGCGCAATCTGGACCTGGTTCGCTCGATCGGCGCTGACCACGTCATCGATTACACGCGCCACGATTTCACCAGGAACGGTCAGCGCTTTGACCTGATTTATGATGCCATCGGAAATCGTTCTGTTTTCGATATTCGGCGTGCATTGAGCCCACAGGGGATCTGTGTCGTTGCCGGATTTACCAGCGTGCCGCGTTTGATCGAGCTTATGGTCCTGGGTCCCTTGATGTCTAAAGTCGGGGGCAAGAAGATCGGTTCCATGGGGATCGCCAAAATAACTAAAGCAGATTTGACGGCGATCAAAGGGCTTCTTGAGACTGGAAAAGTCGTACCGGTTATCGAAAAACGTTATCCATTGAGCGAGACGGCGGAAGCTATGCGCCACCTCGGAACAAAACACGCCCGTGGAAAAATAATCATCGATTTGGACCGGAACACAAAATAGCAGTCGAACAACTCAGTGCTGCGTTCGGTGGCGAATGAGGTCGACCAGGGAGACGATCTATTAAATTGCCTTTCACTGCGTTCCTCCAGTCGATTTGAGCAGCCCATTCAGCGCCTTGCTGGTGGCCTGCCATTCTTTCGTCAGGTCTTTTAGGGCGCAAGGATCCCGGCGGCAAAGGAGTAAAGGCCACCTATGCGCTTACCCCAGCCGGCTCACGCTTTGTTTCCTGAGTCTTCTGGAGCTTGTCAAGTAATGAGGACCCCGCTACGTGTGTCTAGCGACAATCAAGTTGTTTTGTTGATTTTGCCTTCTCCATCCTTTATCCTTCCGCCCTCATCCCTCTACCTTTCCCTGCCGTTTACCCTGTTCCTACGATTCTCTAACACGATTCTTTCACTACCGGCCTGCCTGTCCTATATAATCTCCCCACGCTTTTCAGCGTTTAACGAAGGCAGGTACCTCCTATGATGAGATTTGACCGTTTTACGGAACGTGCCCAGGAAGCCGCCCAACGGGCGGCTGAGATCATCCAGCGCTATGGGCACAACCAGATCGACACCGAACATATTTTGCTGGCCCTCATCGAACAACCCGAAGGGGTGGTCGGCCAGTTGTTAGACATCCTTAAGATCGAGGCCGGCTCGCTCAAAGAGCGCCTGGATTACATCCTGCGCACCAGCCCCAAGGCCAACATCTTTGGCGGCGGCGCCGGGCAGATCTTCATTACCCCGCGGGTGAAGCGCATCGTAGACATCGCCAACGAGGAAGCCAACCGCCTCAAGGACGAGTACATCTCGACCGAGCATATTTTCCTGGCCATCCTCAATGAGCGCAGCACCCCGGCCGCCCGCCTGCTGGAAGGCGCCGGCATCACCCGCGAGCGCGTGCTGGACGCCGTCCAGCAATTGCGCGGCGGCCAGCGCGTCACCGACCCGCAAGCCGAATCGCGCTATCGCACGCTGGAGAAATACTCTCGCGATCTGACCCAGTTGGCTCGCGAGGGCAAGCTGGACCCCGTCATCGGCCGCGATACTGAGATCCTGCGTGTCATCCAGATCCTCTCGCGGCGCACCAAGAACAACCCGGTGCTGATCGGCGAGGCCGGCGTGGGCAAAACTGCCATCGTGGAAGGCCTGGCCCAAAAGATCGCCAGCAACGACGTGCCCGAGATCCTGGGCGGCAAACGCGTGCTGTCCCTGGACCTGGGCGCGATGATCGCCGGCTCGCGCTTCCGCGGCGAATTCGAGGAACGCCTCAAGGCAACCCTGGAAGAGATCCAGCGCGCCGGGGGCGAGATCATCCTGTTCATTGACGAGCTGCACACCGTGGTGGGCGCCGGGGCGGCGCAAGGCGCCATGGACGCTTCCAATATGCTAAAACCCGCCCTAGCGCGCGGCGAACTGCACGCCATCGGCGCCACGACGCTGGACGAATACCACAAGCACATCGAAAAGGACGCGGCCCTCGAGCGCCGCTTCGCTCCTGTGTATGTAGAAGAGCCCAACGTGGAAGACTCCATCCAAATGTTGATGGGCTTACGCGACCGATACGAAGCGCACCACAATGTACGTTTCTCCGACGAGTCGCTGGTGGAAGCCGTCAAGCTGTCCCACCGCTACGTGACCGACCGCCACCTGCCCGATAAAGCCATCGACCTGATGGACGAGGCCGCGGCTAAATTGCGCGTGGCCCTCTATTCATTGCCAGAAGATTTGCGCACAATGAAAACAGAAATTGAGCGCCTGCAAGCCGAAGAAGAGCAAGCCGGCGTGGAACGCAATTACGAACGCGCCGCCGAAAAGAAATCAGCCCGCCTGCGCCTGGCGGAAGAATTCAAGGCCAAGCGCGAAAAGTGGGAAGGCGAACACCAGCTCGATGAAGTGGTGGACGTGAACGATATCGCCTCGGTCGTCGCCCAATGGACGGGCATCCCGGTCAGCCAGATGATGGAGACCGAATCCGAAAAATTGCTGAAGATGGAAGAGCGCTTGCACGAGCGCATCATCGGCCAGGACGACGCCATTGCCGCTGTGTCCGATGCCATCCGCAGGGCGCGCTCGGGGCTTAAAGACCCCAAGCGCCCCATCGGTTCGTTCATCTTCATTGGCCCCTCCGGCGTCGGCAAGACCGAGCTGGCCAAAGCGCTGGCCGAATTCATGTTCGACGACGAAGATGCGCTAGTGCGCATCGATATGAGCGAATACCGCGAGCAGCACACCACGGCGCGGCTCTTCGGCGCCCCGCCTGGCTATATCGGCTACGAAGAAGGCGGCCAGCTCACCGAAGCGGTGCGCCGCCGCCCTTACCGGGTGATCCTCTTCGATGAGATCGAGAAAGCGCACCCGGATGTGTGGAACGCCCTGCTGCAGATCCTGGACGACGGACGCCTGACCGATGGCCAGGGCCGCACGGTGGACTTCCGCAACACGGTGCTGATCATGACCAGCAACCTGGGCACCGAATTCGTGAAGAAGGCCGGCTCGCTGGGTTTCCTGCAGGATACTGGCACCGATGAAGAACGCCAGTCCAGCCAGAAGATCACGAAGGCGCTGCGCGACACCTTCCGCCCCGAGTTCCTCAACCGCATCGACGAGATCATCACCTTCTCGCCGCTCTCCAAGGAAGACATGATGCGCATCGTCGACCTGCAGATCAAGGAAGTGCAAGAGCGCATCGCCGAGAAAGGCGTGCAGGTGGAACTGAGTCCCAAGGCACGCGAGTGGCTGGCCGAACAGGGCTACGACTCGGCCTTCGGCGCCCGCCCGCTGAAGCGCGCCCTGCAAAAATTCGTGGAGAGCCCGCTCTCCAAGCAGTTGCTGGCCGGCGACTTCAAGCCCGGCGCCCACATCATCGTGGACGTGGACGAGAAGGGCGAGAACACCGTCTTCACCGCCGGGAAACCGAGCGGCGTGAAAAAGAAACAGGAGATCGAAGCGTAAAACGCAAGGAGGGGGATAAGTGATTGGAAAACTAAAAAAGGCTCCCAGGTTTCCGGGAGCCTTTTTTAACTCGTCAGCTTATTCTGCCGCAACGGGCAATTGAGTGGCAGCTTCCAGGAATTCCAGGAAGATCTGCAGCGCGTTCAATCCGTTGGCCGGATCGATCGGATTTATTTCAGGATCCACCAACATCATCCCGTGCAGATCGCCTGCATACTCAAAGGGGATTGCGTCGATCCTATAGCTGGGAAGGTTCTCCAACTCTTCGCATACATCCCAGGCTTCGCCATCATCCTCAGCAGCCAGGCAATACACCACAACTTCGGATTCGGTCAGCGTTTGGGTAGCTTTTGTATAGGTGAACTGGCCGGTCAGAAAGTTACCGGGCGAAAGCGAAAGCGCTCCCAAACATTGGCCTTGGGCTTCGCCCGCGGCCACAGCCTCATTGAACAAGTAACAGCCATCCACCGCGCCGTCGGCACCGATGCTGGCGCCCGCCGCCACGATCATGTTCGGGTCAGCGCCTTCCAATGTGCTGGCGAAGGTCACCGCTGCCAGTGAATCCTGCAGCAAAGAATCGTCAGCTGCCGCGTAAGGAGTTTGCCCAAACCCGTTGTAATCGAAGATCAGCGCTCCGAAACTGGCTTCGGGAGTGATGGCTGGGAACCAACTGGGGTCGAGCCATGGCCCGTCAATCTGCACGGCAGGCCTGGCCAGCCTACTAGCTAGCGAGAGCTCATCGGGGCGGTTCTGCAGCCAGGGAGCGATGGCCACCCAGTCGCGCATATCGCCGCCTGCCCAGTGCATCAGCACCACGATGGGGGCCGGGTTCACCTTGGATGGATAGTACATGCCCGCCAGGGTCCGGCCATCAGCGGTGGGGATCTCAACTTCTTGGGGGGCGGCCTCAAGCGGCGGATCTTGGCTCAGCCAGGCAGTATCCAGGCTTTCAGGTTCAGCGGTTTCAGTAGCTGCCCCGGTGGCCGCGGGTTCAGATTCGCTCGTGGCCGATTCCTCAGCTTGGATAGGGGCATCACTGGGGACTTCCGTAGCCTGCGGGCTGCAGGCGCTCAGCGCCAGGGCTAAGGTGACCAATAAGATCAAATAGCGCCTCATCATATCCTCCTGAGAAGAGGGCTTTGTGATATTTAGTATAAGCTATTTGATCGCTACGGGAGTTGTTTTTGCCCGCCTATCTCTGACAATTAAGGGAATTAAAAAGTGAGAGCCAGTTTTCTATTGTGCACGAAAACCAGCTCTCACCATCTATAACGTAAGATCGGCGATTGTGTTACCCGGCAAACATTAGCGGATCGCCTGCTTTACTTCGGCGATAGCCTGGGTCACGTGGATTTCGCGCGGGCAGGCTTCGGTGCAGTTGAAGGCGGTACGGCAGCGAAACACGCCGCCGTGGTTGCTGAGGATCTGCAGCCGGTCCCCGGCGGCCTGATCGCGGCTGTCGAAAATAAAACGGTGGGCGGTCACGATGGCCGCTGGGCCTACGTATTGATTATCCGACCAGAAGACCGGGCAAGAAGTGGTGCAGGCGGCGCACAGGATGCACTTGGTGGTGTCGTCGAAGCGTTCACGGTCTTCGGGGCTTTGCAGCCGCTCTTTGCCATCGGCCGGCACGTCCTCATTGACCAAATAAGGCATCATGGCCTTATAGCTAGCGAAGAACGGCTCCATGTCCACGATCATGTCTTTGAGCACCGGCAGCCCCAAAATAGGTTCCACGGTGATCTGGCTGCCCAAGTCCTTCACCAGCACCTTGCAAGCCAGCATATTGCGCCCGTTGATGCGCATGGCGTCCGAGCCGCACACCCCGTGGGCACAGGAGCGCCGGAAGGATAGCGTGCCATCGATGCGCCCTTTGATGTGTTCAAGCAGGTCCAGCACGCGGTCGGTAGGCTGTGCGTCGACGTTATAGGTGTCGTAAGAGGGCTTGGTGCGCCCAGCTTCCGGGTTATAGCGATAGATCTTTAAGAAAACCAGCATCAACGCTCCTGATCAATACACGCGTTCCATCGGTTGGTATTTGGTTACAGTGACGGGTTTGTAATCCAGTTTCACCTGATCATCTTCCAGCCAGGCCAGGGTATGTTTCATCCAATTCGGGTCATCCCGCTTGGGGAAATCTTCGCGGGCATGTGCGCCGCGGCTTTCCTGGCGCGCTTCGGCAGAGACGGCGGTGGTCAAGGCCACGTCCAGCATGCAGCCGAGTTCCCAGGCATTCAGCAAGTCAGAGTTGAATTTGCGGCCGTGGTCATCGACGCTGATCTTCTGGTAGCGCTGGCGCAGCTCGCGGATTTTTTGCTCGGCGCTTTGCATGCCCTGCGCGGTGCGAAACACACCCACATCATCCATCATCTTCATCTTCATCTCTTCGGAGATGTTCACCAACCGTTCGCCACCGGCGCTGCTGAGGATGCGGTCCAATTGCTGGCGGACGAAGGCGGTCGGATCTTCTTCCAGCGGTTTGTATTGAGCGCCTTTGGCGTATTCGGCGGCGCGCTTGCCGGCTTCCTTGCCGAACACGACGATGTCGAGCAAGGAATTGGTCCCCAAGCGGTTGGCGCCGTGCACGGAGACGCAGGCCACTTCGCCGGCGGCATACAAGCCGGGCACCACGCTGCCTTTGGCGTCGCCGATCACTTCGGCGTGAACATTGGTGGGGATGCCACCCATGGCGTAATGCGCCGTGGGCTGGATCGGCATGGGTTCTTTGATGGGGTCCACACCCAAATAGGTGCGGGCAAAATCAACAATATCCGGCACCTTGGCCAACAACTGCTCGCCGGTGGCGCGATAAGCACTCCCGTCTGGGTTCTTGCGCCCGTCCAGTTCAGCGTATTTATTCACCGTCTCGGGGCGCATATCCAGATACACATAGCGCTTGCCGTTGATGCCGTTGCCATCGCGGACTTCGAGATAAATGGCGCGGCTAACCACGTCGCGTGAGGCCAGATCCTTGACGGTCGGAGCGTAGCGCTCCATGAAGCGCTCGCCTTTATTGTTGACCAGCACCCCGCCCTCCCCGCGCACGCCCTCGGTGATCAGGATGCCCATGCGATAGATGCCCGTGGGATGGAACTGGAAGAATTCCAGGTCCTGGGCCGGTAAGCCGTGCCGCAAGGTGATGGCCACGCCGTCGCCGGTGTAGGCGTAGGCGTTGGAGGTGACTTCCCAAATGCGCCCGTGCCCGCCGGTGGCAAACACGACCGCCTTAGCGTGGAAAACGTGCAGGTCGCCGGTGGCCAATTCCACGGCCACCACGCCGTTGGCCACCCCGTCACGTATCAACAGGTCAAGAACATGAAACTCATCGTAAAAATTCACTTTGTTCTTGATGCATTGCTGGAACAAGGTCTGGAGGATCATATGGCCGGTGCGGTCGGCGGCATAGCAGGCGCGCAGCACCGGCTGCTTGGTCTCGTTATTGGTGTGCCCGCCGAAGCGGCGCTGGGCGATCTTGCCGTCCTTGTTGCGCGAGAAGGGCAGACCCATGTGCTCCAGCTCGTAGACTACCGGCACTGCCTGGGAGCACATATACTCGATGGCATCCTGATCCCCTAAATAATCGCTGCCCTTCACCGTATCGAAGGTGTGCCAGTCCACTTTGTCGGGCTCCAGGTTGCCCAGGGCTGCCCCGATGCCGCCCTGGGCGGTGCCCGTGTGCGAACGGGTGGGGTAGAGTTTGCTGAGCACGGCGGTGTCGACCCC
>DATBWP010000100.1:0-5860 GCA_036514735.1 Anaerolineales bacterium | reverse complement strand
CGGCGGCGCGCTGAGGTCCAGCGTTTCGGTCACCAGCGGGGTAACGCTGGCCGGCGGGCGCGCCGCCAGGGTCAGCGACATGGCGGTTTGCACCGGGTTGGCCTGCGGTTCTGCCAGGCCGCAGGCAGCCAGCAGTATGCTGAACAACACCGACAAACGGAGCAGACGTTGGAATTTTTTCACACCGGGGCTCGGGTCAGCCTTCTCTCTTCCTGATTTTACTATCCCGCCTTGCGAAGCTATGCATCTGTGTCCCGTGTTTGGGAGGCCGTGAGATAAAAAGGGCAGAAGGCGCACGGCCGTGCGCCCTCTGTCCGCAAGATATTAATTTTTGATAGCGTTAAGTTTGTAGGCTTTTTTCCTTGCCGCATTTTAAATCGGCGCGCTTGTAGAGCTTTAACAAGTCTTGCAGAAAAGAAAAGGGGATCGGTCTGCCTTGGGCTTACTGCGGTTTATTTACCCTTTGACTATTTCTCTGAAGTCACTCGCATGAGTAGCGCGCCCGAATCAAAATAGACCTCCCAGGTTTCTGAGATACGCAGCCTATAATCGAACTGGTCGTATTTTTGCTTGCCTTGGGGGTAAGGTTGCGCAGTAATGTGGGACGCGACACGTTGTTGTTGACCTGGGAGCAAATTGATAGAAAACTTCCCTGCTTGTTGTTGGTCGCAGG
Source organism: Anaerolineales bacterium (assembly GCA_036514735.1). Classification (GTDB taxonomy): domain Bacteria; phylum Chloroflexota; class Anaerolineae; order Anaerolineales; family UBA11579; genus JAMCZK01. The sequence continues at coordinate 5,187 of DATBWP010000100.1, read as the reverse complement.
CCACGGTGATATGCATGTCTGTGGAATTGACAATCAAATTATCAGAAGTAGAACGGTTATCGATCAGTTGGATTTTCGACATGTTAGCACTCAAGCGCGCGTAGGCGCGGGTCGATTTTTTCCAATGCTTTAACAACTGCTGCGCGCAAATTGCTTCCCCCATCAAATATACCGATGACGAACTCATCGCGAACAGCGATCAGGGATTCCCAAGCGGCCACGTCTCCAATCTCCCCCAAGGCCTGGGCAGCAGCTCCGCGAAGTTCATTGTTCTCACGGGTTTTGGCAAGGGATTCACTGGGGTTATTTAAATTGACCGGGACGCGCGTATTCTTTAGAACATTGATGAGAGGTAACACGGCGTTTAGATCGCGTATTTCGCCCAAAGCGAGGGCAGCAGCCTTGCGTAATTTCAGGTCCTTTCCATGTGAAAGCACTTCTAGCAAAGCTTTGACATTTTTCTCGGCCCTCATCTTTTCGACATTAGGTGGCCCAAATAGTGGCATCTCGTTTTCTCCTTTCCTTACAATGTCCACAAGTGACCTGCCCCAAGTGTTATGCCTTTGTTATCCCTACCCTTTTTCCTGGTATCCGTGAACGATAAACTCATCTTCCCCGATGCGATATACCTGAATCCAGCACTTTCCACTTATGGGATTCTCGTACTGAAAACGCAGTCCGTTTTCGGACGATGAGTTGGATATTGGTATTCCTAAGGCCATGCCGGATGCCATTAGGAACATCCAAACATTTTCGAGGGCGGCCTGAGCATTCATTGGCTCGCTTGTATTGGTGATTACTCCCGATTCCTCTTCTTTGTTCCACTTTATGAAGCGCTCACGGCCTTTTTCGTCGGCTGGCTTCAGGCTCGCTAGCATTTGTTTTGTTTGTTCGTAAGTAATCAAGGGATCCTCGAATAGGGAGCGAGTCCACAAAAACTCTTTTCTTTATGGACTAAGGGCTTGAATACCCTGGCTTTCAACTTGCCCTTAAACTATCTCTTTGGATCAGGCTTACTTGGCGGCTTCTTCCCGCATCGTCTCCACCACCCAATCGGCCAGATCCATCATGCTGACCTTATCGAACCAGGCCTTCCGTTCTGCATCCTGCCGGTTGAGGAAATCCTTCAGGACTGGAAACGTGGTCCCCGGAATGCCCATTTTGACGATGTTGTACAGTTGAAGAAATCTCATGTCATCCATAGCATCTAGCCTTTCTCATTGGCAAGCCAGCAATAGCAGCCGGCAATGGCGCCATACTACCAGGGTAGCCCAGCCGATCAGGAACAGGCGACAACGCTGAGCGCGTGATTGGGTTCTGATCGGCATTTAATCCCCAGTTTCAATTGGTTTTTTTAGATGCAACTTTTAGTTTTTGCAGGGCAACAGTAGCCTCATAACGTAAATCATACTTCCCGGTTGGTTTCTCATTCTCAAGAATGTTTTCCAGCGGTTTCACGGCCCGAAGGTCTCCGAGTTTTGCCAATGCACCGGCAGCCATCTTACGCACCCCTTCATTTTCATCCTGCTGCAATAAAACTATAAGAGGCTCTACTGCACGAAGGTCAGCAAATTCTCCAAGGGTCATTGCAGCATGTAATCTTGTATCTACCTTTTTCGCCTTGAGTCCCTTTATGAGAGGTTCCACGGCTGCATTGCCAAACGTTTTCAGTGCGATTCTAGCGGTCAATTGCACCAAACTATCTTTTTCATAGCCGAGCGCATCAACTAATCCCTCTATATCCTTTTCTGCTTCCATTTTATTAACATTCGGTTTTAAGAGTCCCATCTTTCTCCTTTTTTAGGCTTTTTTGGTTGTCAAGCATAAGCATCCTTATTATCGTGTTTGAACCTTAATAGAAAGCTAGCGGGTGCCTTTGATTCCGTCGGGACCATCATCGAAGGTCTGGTACCAGGGTTTACGCGGCATGCCTTCCAGGTTGTTCAACATATGGCCGCTGGACAGCCAGAAACGGACTTTGTGATTCGGCTGCCATAGATCGCAGCTATGATCCAGGGAAACCACGTTGTGACTGCTTCCATAGTTGCTGCATTCCGCCACTCCTTTGGGATAGGCTGGGTCGCGAAAATTCGGATCCATTAAGGAGTCGCAATACACGCAGTAGCGTTCGGTTTCCACATCCAGGTCAAGCGGGTTGCCTAAAGAAGTCGCCGTGAGTTTGTAGGATACTTTTTTGCCTGCCATTTTCTTCTCTCCTTCGATAGTGGCCGTGAGCTTCATCTTGCGGTCTTTATTCGTTTTCAGCGGGCAAGGCTTCCACAAAATAAATTTCGATTTCAGGCTGGGCATTGTCCACCGCGACCACCAGTGAGTAAGCTGCCTCTGCGCCGGGTTGGACTTCCAGAGTGGTCGACTGGAAAACCCCGACCACCCCGTAGACGCCGGGCTCGAGAGCTGCGGGGATCTGAGCGCAGAAAGTAGCCGGCCCCGTGGGATCCTGGCCCCGCGGTTCACAATAGGCGATCAGGAGCACACTCTCACCAGGATCCTCTAGCCCCGGCAGAGATATCCAAAGATCCTGGAAAGCCAAACGCCCCACTTTGTCCATACGATTTGTGTAACGCATACGGATCTCATACAAACCGTAGGTCTCGCTCGCCTCATCGGTCAGGCTGAGCTGGCGACCGACCACTTCTTTGGAGTCGATCTTGGAAACTTCCAGAAGTCTCAGGTCAAAATCTCCATTTGCAATTGTTAGTTCTACAACGTGTCTTCCCAGTTGGCCGGGAAAATCCACTGAGAGGATCGCCGAATCTGCTATAGATGCGCTGCATGACAGCAGAAGCAGGACAAGACCCAGAACCGTACTTCGCAGTACTTTGATCATCATTTTCCTCTCCTTGGTAGACCAGCCCACGGCTTTAAAGCTCGCCCAAGCTGCTAATTTCAGCAACAAAAACCAGCAGCACGCACCCAAGGGCAAGCTCGGATTTTCCTAATGCCTATTCTTCATGCTATATGTATGCAGGAAGGCAAATTAGGTATCTTTGTCCTATTCAAGCGGCCGGTGAAAGGACAAATGTCCCCCCGTTGCTGGAAGCTATTAACTATTCGGGGGTAACTTCGAAGTCCAGCTGGCGGGCGCCGATGGCGGTATCCAGCGTTGTCAGGGTTTTTTCAGGCGCCAGCTCCTACGGCCCCCAGGAACGACATGGCCGCCCCGCTGACCTTTAGGAAGTCGCGGCGCGAAAGCTCCCCTGATCCCTTCTTTTTCATGTGAGTCTCTTCCCTATGGGTTGCTATGCGTACTGGAGAGGACGGCTTAGGCCTGCAATATCATCATAGGTAAAGCATCCGCTTAAGTAAAGAACGTTTTATCCCGCCCCGAAAGGGTATATGTCAATGGAAGGACCGTACGGACTGTCAAACGCCTTGATTTTAGGGGCGAAATAGCCAGGATGGGGTGCGCGCCGGTTATAAGGTAAGTCTCTATCCATCATCCCATAGGGGGAAACATGCCGTACTCACTCAGCACTTTACTACAGGATATCTACACCGAACTCGGCCAGCTGCAGGCGGGCACCGCCAGCGGCGGGAGCGCCGCCGCATTGCAGGACGCCAGCCTGGCCGGCTTGCACGCCGACGACAAATGGAAGGGCGGTGCGTTGTTCGTGGCGCGCGCCGGAGGCGCCGCGCCCGAAGGCGAGTTCGCCGCCATCAGCGCCTACAACGGCGCCAGCGGTGAGTTCAGCCTGGCCGCCAGCCTCAGCGCCGCCGTCGAAGCCGGCGATCGCTACGGCGTGGCCACCTCCTTCTACCCGCTGGAAACCATGATCGAGCTGGCCAACGCCGGCCTGCGCGCCCTGGGCGATATTCCCTTGGTAGACGACCAGACCCTGATGACCGACGGCGGCTACGGTTACGCCGCCACCCTGGAATGGACCCGGCGGCGGCCGCTGCGCATCGATTACCTGGCCATCCCCGGCCTCACCGCCATGCAACCCTGGCGCACACTATACGACTGGGACTACGTACCCGCCGCGCCGGGTGAGCCCGGCCTGATCCTCTTCGCCGACGCGCTGCCCGCCGGCCGCCCGCTGCGCGTCTGGTACCAGGCCGCCCATCCCAAACTGAGCGCTTTTGATGATGCCGTGGCCGCGGCCTTGGCCCCGGAGCTGGCCGTGGCCGCCGGCCTGGAGCGCGCCCTGCGCTGGCAGCACGCCCGCCAGGGCGGCGGCGATGCGGCCCTGGCGGCGCAGTGGGAAGGGGCGCAAAGCGGCCTGGCCGCCGCGCCTTCCCCGTGTGGCGCCCGGCGCGTACGGCCAGGATGCTGAGCGTAAACAGATAGCGGCACTTCTAGAGAAGCCTTACTCGGCAAAGCCGCCAGCTGCAAGGCCGCTGGCGGTTAGCTCACCCGGAGGTGAGCACTTCTCCCGCGATTGCGAGGCAATCGCAGCGCAACTTAGGGTGAAAAATAGTGTTCCTACTAATGACGCACTGCGTCTCTGACCACCCCACTACCCGAGGAGTAAAAAAATGAACTTGAAGCTCTCTGCCCCCAAGGAAATCACCTGGATTATCGCAGTTATCGCCGGTGTTGTCGGCCTCCTGATCAAATACGCTGGAATGAACATCGGTGGATTGGATGCCGTGTTGCTGTTGGCCATCGGTTTCATTATCCTGGCCGTCGCCACCATCACCAAAGGCCTCTAACCAAGCCAAGGGAGCTAACCACCCAAAAGGTGGTAACGCTCTCTGATTGAATCTCTACAAAAAAAAGCCCAGTCACCGACTGGGCTTTTTGTTTGCAAGTTGGCCATCCCCTGGCTTCAGGCGAAGCATCAACCTAAATCTGTCATTCCGAGCGGAGCGAGGAATCCCTTTCCATAAGTCACCTTGCAGAAAAGGGATTCCTCCCGTTCGCTTCGCTCAGGGCAGGCTCTCTTTCACTCCTCGGAATGACAGAATTCGGGGACTAGGAATCCTTTCATGACCAATACCTGTCATTCCGAGCGGAGCGAGGAATCCCTTTCTATAAGTCAACGTGAACGCCATTGGTCCAATACCTTGACGAAAGCCACGATTTTCACCTGTCGCTGGTCCCCCGTGCTTTAATCGCCCTCGCCGAATAAATAGCCAAAGGGGGCACATGATCTTGGGGGCAACTTTCATATCTTACGGCGGCACGGCTTTGCCGCCCGATCGCTATCTGGTCAAACTCGAACC
>DATBWP010000099.1:0-5622 GCA_036514735.1 Anaerolineales bacterium | reverse complement strand
GGGCTTCAGGCCGCTAATCGGGAAGTTGTCCACTGCGCGCTGCGTTTGCGCGCCGTATAAAGCTTCGCCTGGAACTTTAACTTCGCCCAGCGAATCTTTTTCAATACGCACTGCTTGTTTGTCTGTCATTGTTTACCTTTTAGGAGCTTGAAAAGAAAGGGAATGAATCACAACCTCATTTTAACGCAAACGGAGGAGGCGCCTGGCCTCCTCCGCGATTCCTGCGAATTTGCTTATCGGCCGTGCTGCTGCCAGCCGTCCCAATATCCGGGACCTTTTTCAAAGAAATCGTAATTGGGCTGGATATCCTGGCGCAGATTAACAGTTTCACCGGCGGTTAGCGCCTTGGTGGACTCAACCTTCACGGGGTTGCCGTAGTGGTTACTGCCTTCATACGGCGTCTCGAAACCAGGTGTGCCTTTGGGCATCGCCTGGTGCTCGCCGCCCTTGGCGCCATAAGCCTCGGGGACCTCGTCTTCAGTGAAGATGGCCTCGAACGGGCATTCCGGGATACACGCGCCGCAATCGATGCAGGTGGCCGGGTCGATGTAGTACCAGGGATATTGGTCCTGAGGCATGCCCGGCACAATGCACTCCACCGGGCAGACATCCACGCAACCCCCGTCCCGCAAACACAAACTGGTAATAATATGAGTCATCTATTGCTCCTTGTCGCTTCGATTTTCCTTTTTTACGCCAACGCTTAGCTACCGAAGCGTTTGGCGACTTCGTCCCAGTTCACCACGTTCCACCACGCCGCCACGTAATCAGCGCGGCGGTTCTGATAATTTAGGTAGTAAGCATGCTCCCACACGTCCACTCCGAGGATCGCGGTTTGGCCGTTGGAGACGGGGTTATCCTGGTTTGGGGTGCTGACCACGGCGACGCCATCGCTGGATTTCACCAGCCAGGCCCAGCCGCTGCCAAATTGCCCCATGGCGGCCGCGGCGAACTTTTCCTTGAAGGCGCCGAAATCACCAAAAGCTTTCTTGATCGCGTCCATCAGGGCGCCGCCGGGTTCACCGCCGCCCTTGGGTGACATCAGCACCCAGAAGAGGCTGTGATTGTAGTGCCCGCCGCCGTTGTTGCGCACTGCGCCGCGAATATCTTCAGGCAGGCTGTTCCAATTTTTTGCTAAGTCTTCAAGCGATTTGTCGCCGAGTTCGGGGTGTTTGCCAATGGCTGTGTTGAGGTTGTTCACATACGCCTGGTGATGCTTGCCATGATGGATTTCCATGGTGCGCGCGTCGATGTGTGGCTCCAGGGCGTTGAAAGCATAAGGTAGTTCAGGAAGAGTGAAGGTCATGATCGCGCTCCTTTTACCGTTACAAACGTGCAGGCAGTTCCTGCGTTACAATACGAGACGAACGGTTTCCATTGTAATTGTGCGCCCAGCCTTTGTCAAGAAAATCACAAACGGCCCGTGAATTGCCTGCGTTCCAGAAAATTTCTCCGCAACTGGTGCTCTTATTCGGCATCCTGGCAGTTTCCACGGCCTCGCCATTGATCCGCTTCGCCCAGCTCGAAGTGTCCTCGCTGGTCATCGCCGCTTACCGCATGGGCATTTCCGGTCTGATTCTGCTGCCGCTGGCTGTTCCGCGCCACAATGCAGAGCTGCGCAGGATGACCCGCGGGGAACTGGCCCTGGCCGCCCTGGCCGGCCTGCTGCTGGCTTTGCATTTTGCTACCTGGATTCTTTCATTGGAATTTACCAGTGTGGCCAGCTCGGTGGTGCTGGTGACCACCAACCCGTTGTGGGTGGCTTTGTTGGCGCCCATCTTCCTTAAAGAGCGCTTGTCCCCTCCCCTTCTGGTCGGGTTGCTGGTTGCTCTGGCAGGCAGCAGCATTGTGGCGATCAGCGATTCGTGCACTCAGGGAGCCACTGGTCTGCAGTGTCCACCGTTTAGCGAATTCATTCAAGGTGAGGCATTTTGGGGCGATCTTTTGGCTTTGATGGGCGCCTTGGCTGGGGCCGGCTACATCCTCATCGGCCGGCGGCTTAGGCCCACCTTACCCCTGACACCCTACATCTTCCTGGTCTATGGGTTTTCGGCTTTGGTCCTGATCGGCATGGCAGCCGGTTCCGGCTTGCCGGCTTTCGGTTTTTCGGTCGAAATTTATGGCTACTTATTGTTATTGGCCTTACTCCCCCAATTACTGGGCCATTCCAGCTTCAATTGGGCGCTCGCCCACCTGCCGGCCTCTTATGTATCGATTGGCCTGCTGGGCGAACCGGTCGGGTCTACCATCCTGGCTTATTTTGCCTTTGGGGAAGTACCCGGGTGGTTAAAGCTCGGCGGGGCCGCGCTGATCCTGGGCGGCATCTTGATCGCCATCCTGCGCCCTCCCCCCAAAGCAACCCCTGTGTATAATTAATCGGACCGCACAGGAAGGAGAGCATATGCTAGTACGATGCATGCATTGTTACACACCGTTCACCCTGAGCCAGGAAGGGGTTATCGCCGCCCTGGATGAGGTGGAGGCCAAAGGATTCAAGTTTTATAACGCCTATTGTCCCCGCTGCGGGCGCCCGAACATGGTGCCCAAAGCCCAGTTGCAGCGCGAAGCCCCCGATTGGGCCCCGCGCCAGACGGCCATGCAACCGGTAGTCGCCCCACCCCTGGGCGCCGCTAAACCCGCTGTTGCCAGGCAGGCCGTTGCCAAGCCGGCCAGCAAACCCGCGGCCAAGGCGGCCGCCAAAGCCGCCAAGCCCAAAGCCGCGGCGGCCAAGAAGAAAGCTGCCCCAGCTAAAAAGAAAGCTGCCGCCAAAAAGCCGGTCGCCGGGAAGCCCTCCAAGGCCAAAGCGACTAAAGCCAAAAGCATCGCCAAGAAAAAAAAGGCGCCAAAAAAGAAAAAGTGAAAATAAAAAGGTGATCCCCGGCCGGGGGTCACTTTTTTATTCCGGCCGTTCGGCCTGCTTGCTCGTTCAGATTGGCGATCCGTTCTGCGAGTTCGACGGTCAGTGCCTCCGCGCTCACCCGCCAGCCCCAGTTGCCCAGCGGCTTGCCGGGGTAATTCATGCGCGCCTCGCTGCCCAGTTCGAGGAAATCCTGCACCGGCGCCACCACCAGGTCCGCCCGCGAAGCCCACAAGCTCTGCAGCATATCCCAGGGCAGGTGCAGCCCATCGCTTTTGAGATAATCCAGACAGAATTTGCGCTCCGCTTCAGGCGCGTGCGCAAACCAACCTTTCACCGTGTCGTTATCGTGTGTCCCCGTGTAGGCCACACAATTCTCTGGGTAATTGTGCGGCAAAAAGCGATGGTGCACATCCTCGTCGAAGGCAAATTGCAGGATTTTCATTCCAGGCAGTTCAAATTTCTCGCGCAGTTCGATTACAGGAGGATGAGCTTCGCCACCCAGGTCCTCCGCAATCAGCGGCAGCGTGCCCAGGCTGGCTTTTATGGTTTCCAGAAAGCCGGCGCCGGGTCCCGTCACCCAGGTCCCGTTCTGCGCGGTGTCTTGGTCCGCAGGCACCGCGTAATAATTGGCAAAGCCGCGGAAATGATCCAGGCGCACCACATCCACCTGGCGCAGCACAGCCTTCAAGCGTGCCTGCCACCAGGCATAGCCTTCCTCCTTATGCCGCTCCCAGCGATACAACGGGTTGCCCCACAGTTGTCCGGTGGCCGCGAACATATCCGGCGGCACGCCGGCCACCCGCATCGGCTTGCCGTGCTTATCCAGCTCGAAGAGTTCGCCGCGACGCCACACATCCGCGCTGTCTTGGGCGCAATAGATCGGCAGGTCTCCGATCAACTGGATCTGTTCCTGCTTCATCCGGCTGCGCAACCGGTCCCAATGGCGGAAGAACAGGAACTGTTGGAAGGCAAAATAGCGTTGTGTGGCGGCAAAATGTCGCTTGGCTTCCTGGACGGCTTCGGGGTCGCGATCGCGCCACGCAGCCGGCCACTCCAGCCAGGGCCTCCCCTTCTCCTGCGTCTTGAAGGTCATGAACAACGAAAAGTCCTCCAACCAGCCCTGTTCCCGCACGCGGAATTGCTCGTATTCCTCGCGCAAAGTGGGCAGCGCGCTCAGCCGCATGAAGGCCGCTTGGAACAGACCGCGTTTCCACTCGATCACTTTGCTGAAATCCACCCGAGTGGTTGGGAACACGGGTCTTTTATCCAGGTGCTCTATGTCGATCAGTCCCTCCTCGTGCAGCCAGTCCGGGCTGGCCAGATTCGGGTTTCCGGCAAATGAAGAATAGGATTGGTAGGGCGAATCCCCATAGCCCGTGGGGCCAAGGGGCAAAACCTGCCACCAGCCCATCCCGGCTTGCTTAAGGAAGTGCAGCCATTGGATCGCCTGCGGCCCCACGTCCCCGATGCCGTACGGGCCGGGCAGGCTGGTGACGTGCAACAAGATGCCTGAATGGTGATCGAATAACATATTTGCCATTCTACCGTGACAATGGTTAACCCCCACGTTAGTCGCCTGTTTGTGAAAATGAAGGGTGGTAGACTTTTTCTATGGCGAACATCGCAGAGGCCGACGATACCGCACAGCCCTCATTAACTCAAAAGCGCATCTTACTGCTCTGGCTGCCGCTGGCGGCCAGTTGGCTGTTAATGGCTTTTGAAAGCCCCTACATCAATGCCGCCCTGGCGCGTCTTGACGACGCCGAGCGCATGATCGCCGCTTTCGGTTTGGCTTTTTCGCTCAGCATCACCATTGAAAGCCCGGTCATCTCGCTGCTGGCCACCACCACCGCCCTGGCACGCAGCCGCCAAAACTATCTCATGCTGCGGCGCTTCACCCTGCACCTGATGATCGCCACCACCGTGCTACAGTTCCTGGTAGCCTGGACTCCCCTGTTCGACGTGGTGGTGAAGGGATTACTGGGAGTGCCGGAAAGCCTGCATGCTCCCTTACGCCTGGGCTTGCAGCTCATGCTGCCATGGAGCGCGGCCATCGCCTGGCGCCGCTTTCGCCAGGGCATCCTCATCCGCTTTGGGCGCAGCGGCAAGGTGGGCCGCGGCACCGTATTGCGCCTGGTCAGCTCCGCCGGAACGGCCACCGTGCTGGCAGTGTTCACCCAGGCGCCTGGCATCGCCGTTGGCGCCCTGGCGCTTAGTTTTGGTGTGATGGCCGAAGCGCTCTATGCGCAGTGGACCAGCGCGCCTTTGGTGGCAAAAAAATTCGGTGGGACAGAACCATCCACCCAGCCCGACTTGGGCTACAAGCAGTTGGTGAACTTCCATTGGCCTCTGGCCGCTAGTAATCTCTTGTTTTTATTCACCCAGCCCATCATTGCCGCGGCCTTAGCGCGCGGTCCGCAGCCGATCCTCAACCTGGCGGCCTGGCCGGTGCTCAACGGGTTGCTCTTTATGACTCGCGCCCCTGAGATGGCTTTGCCCGAAGTGACCATCGCGGTCAGTGAAGAGGAGCAAAGTTTCGTCTCCATTCGCCGCTTCGGCCTGATGGTCGGCGTGACCTTCAGTACCTTGTTAGCCCTGGTGGCTTTTACGCCTCTTTCCGAAGTGTATTTCCGCAGCCTCCTCGGAATGACCGCCGAACTGACTAGCCTCGCCCGCAACGGCGCCGCGTTTGCTTTGCTGATGCCCCTGGCCATGTCTTTCGTCACCGTTTCGCGGGGCATGCTCACGTCCCGGCACAACTC
>DATBWP010000098.1:0-7134 GCA_036514735.1 Anaerolineales bacterium | reverse complement strand
AGGGTGGAGATTTCAAGCTACGCTGGGGCAGTTAGATTCCCACCGGTATGTGTGTGCTAGAATCGCCGCCCAATATCGTTGATCAAGGAGAGAAAAATGAAGGCACGCCAGATGGTCGTATTTTCACTGTTAGCAATCATCCTGGCTGCGTGCGCCGGCGCAGCCAGCGAAACGCCAACACCCACTGCTGCCTCTGGACAGGAGATGAGCGGCCAGTTCGAACCGGCAGAAATTCAAAATGATGAGGGCGGGCCGGTAACCATTATCGGCGAAGTAGCCTACACTAACCCATTTTTCACCGCCACGGTGGCTGAACCCCTGGTCATCTTGGAAGACCAAGCCGGCTTTGTGGATCGCGACCGCGGCTACCTGATGCCCCCCGAGTCCCAGACCATGGGCCAGATCACCTCTGACTTTTTCACCTCTCCTTTCACTTACAGCATCTCGCTGCCCATTGAGCCCGAAGGCGGCTGGCGGGATGTGGACAACGACAGCGAAACCGATGAGGGTGTGTTGGTCTTCGCCCCGGCGTATTGGACGAATACTTTCGGCGATCCCTTCCTCGAAGAGCGCGACCTAGCCGGCGGAGGTTGGTCCACGGCTTACGCCTCCACCAAATTGAGCGAAGACGCCGAAACCGAACGCGAATACATTGGCGGCAAGATCATCGTTTATGCCGCCGACGACCAACAGGGTTTCCCCTCCGGGTTCGGGGCAGACGAAAAACTGTTCACGGAAGATGACCCTATCGTAGGCATCCTCCAGGGATATACGATGGTGGATATGGACACGGACCCCTTCACCTTCGACCGTTCGCGCGAAGTGGTGATGGATCTGATTGAACCGGAAGGCGCCGCCCTGGATGATTTCTCGGCTTTGTCCTACTTGGAGGCGTTCGACGCCATGCTAACCATGATGCGTGAGGAATACGCCTTCACGGAATTGAAGGATATCGATTGGGATGCCATGGAAAGCGAATTTCGGCCGCGCTTCGAAACCGCCGACGAGGATAACGACGCCGACGCTTACATCTTTGCGCTGCGCGATTTCCTCTGGTCGATTCCGGACGGGCATATCGGTTTTAGTTTCACCGAGTCGCTGAACTCGGCGTTCTTTGCGGAAACCGCTGCCGGTTTGGGGATGGCGATCCGTGAGACGGATGATGGCCGCGTGATCGTCAATTTCCTTACGCCGGGCGGCCCGGCCGAGGAAGCCGGCATCAGGTTGCGTGCCGATATAACTTCCCTGAATGGGACGCCAATAGCGGATGCGATTGCTGCGGCTGTACCCTGGTCGTCCCCCTTCAGCACCGAGCACGTAAAACGCCTGCAGCAGCTGCGTTATGCCGTGCGCTTTGGAGCGGGGGCTGAAGTCGTAGTGGGTTACCAGAATCCAGGTGGAACGCTTCAAACGGTTACCCTGCAGGCTTCAAGTGAGCGTGACAGCTTCAACTTCTCCTCGTTTGCAGCGGGAACCGACGGCACCGAATTGCCCGTGGAGTGGGAACTGATGGACAATGGTTACGGATACGCAGCCATTTACAGTTTCTTCGACAACGAGGTGCTCACCGTGCAATTGTGGGAACGCATGGTGAAGTTCATGAACGAGAATCAGATTCCCGGCCTGATTCTTGACCTGAGAGTCAATGGCGGTGGGTCTGGTTTCCTGGCGGACCAAATGGCGGCGTATTTCTTCAATGAACAGTTGGAGTTAGGGCGCACGGCGCTTTGGGACGAAAGCATTGGTGACTTTTACGTAGACCCGAATACACCGGATGTGTTCTACCCGCCACCGGAAGAATTGCGTTATGACGGCAAGATCGCCGTGCTGGTGGGTCCGAACTGCTCCAGCGCCTGCGAGTTCTTTGCCTATGACATGACCCTGCAGGAGCGCGCCCTGATCGTGGGACAATACCCCACCGGCGGCCTGGCCGGTTCGGTAAAGGATTTCCAGATGCCGGACGGCATCACAGTGCGTTTTCCCATTGGCCGCCCGCTCGATCTGGAAGGTAACGTGATCATCGAAGGCGTGGGTGTGGTGCCGAATGTGAGAGTGCCGGTGAATGAAGATACCCTGCTAGGTGTCGGCGATCCGATCCTGGAAGCCGCGGTGGAAGCGCTGGATAAGCCGCGCGGGGCCGGCGTGGTGCCAGCCGGGCCGCCAAGCTTTGACGGAGATATTGGCTTGATCGACGAGCTTAACGGGGGGACGCAATTCCTGGATGAGCTGGCCCGGGAGAGCTACAACGAGGAAGAGACCGGGGCACCCGGCACACTGACATACACGGTAGTGATGAATACGTCGCGGGACGTGATCGTAGGTTACTTCTGGTGCACGACGACCAATGAGCTCCTGGAGGACAACTGGGCCAAGATCGAAGCCACCTTCGAGCTGGATGGCGTAGCCATTCAGGCTTCGGAATTCAGCGAAGAGACAGTGGCATCCGCCAACGGGCCGTGCAATGCGCTCTCCGCCAAGCTCACCGATTGGCCGGCTGGGGAGCACACCTTCATCGTGGATGTAACCTTCACTGCGCCGCTGAACGATGGCTTTGCCGATTACGCTGCCGGTACCTATCGGTCAGAATTCACCATCTATGTGGAGAAATAAAAGCGCAGATTGGTAATTGGGGACTAAAGCTCCACAGAACAGAGATAGCGCGCCTGCCGGGCTAAACCCGGCGGGCGCGTTTGGCTTCAAAGGCCAGCAAACGGGCCTTGATCTTCAGCCCTTCGGGGCCGCCATAGCCGCCCAGGCCGCCGTCGGCAGCGATGATGCGGTGGCAGGGGATGATGAAAGCGATGGGATTGCTGGCTTGCGCACCGCCAACGGCGCGCGGCGCCAGCGGCTTACCCACTGCCGCGGCAATGTCGCCATAGGAGGCGGTTTCCCCATAAGGCACCGCCATCACGGCTTTGCGCACCGCCACCTGAAACTCGGTCATGCCGCGCCAGTCCACGCGCAGATCGAAACGCTGGCGCCGGCCGCCGAGATACTCGCCGAGCTGCTTGAGGATAGGAGCGACCTTGCGCGGTGCATAAACCGGGCGCACGTCCCCGCGGGCCAGGATGTGTTCACAGAAGCGCGCCTGGTCTATGCCATAACTGACCGACCAGACGCCCCGATCGCTAACCGCCGCCCACAAGGCCCCCATGGGCGATTTGGGGCGTGAGCCGAAGTAGATAATGGGAGGGTTGGATGCTGTCATGTGTGTAGAGGCGGTTTGCAAACCGCCCCTACGAAGGTTCAGGCTAGATTTGGTGACCTTACGACGAAGACGTGCAGCATTCGAACCGGATATTTCGAGATTGCTTCGCTTCGCTCGCAATGACGGAATATATCGATCAGAAGTTAGTGACGCGGTCGATGTAGCCTTTTTCGCGGGCCTGGTGGTCGCAATAACGAAAGGTGATGAACGCGATAACCGTGAACAACAGGGTGAGGCCCACCAGGATGGCGATCAACTGCCCATTGCTGAAACCGGCCAACGTCTGGAAAGTTTCAGCCACCGAGCCAATCAGGGCGCGGCGCACCAGTTCCAGCCAATAGGTGATGGGCATGGCGTATCCAATGGGGCGCAGCCAGGCGGGCAGCACGTCCAGGGGGAAGATGGCGCCGCTGAAAAGGAACAGGGCGCCGGCCACGGCTTCGCCCACGAAGTAGACGTTATTGACGATCAGCAGCACAACGCTGCCCAGGGTGAGGCCCATCATGGCCAGCATCAAGATGCCGAGGAAAAGGCTGAGAAAGAAAAGCGGCCAGTCCACCATGGTTAAGTCCAGCGGGACTTTGAGGAAGAGCACGCCGAACGTAACGGTGATGAACACCGCCAGGCTGCCGAAGGCAAATTTGGCAAAGCCGCGTCCCAGCAAATAAAAGGGGATAACCACGGGGGCTATGTAGATATATTTCAGCATGCGGTATTGCTCGCGGTCTTCGATCACGCACCACGAAACGCCGTTGAGCACCACCGCCACGTAGATATAGAAGGCATTGCCTAGGTAAATATAAGGGAAGACCGGGTTCTCAAAGTTTCCGCCGGTGATCACACTGTACATCACCACCAAAATAGAGGCGCTGGCCAGTGGTTTGATCACTGAATAGATCAGGAAGATGAGCGGGTCGGTCCAATTGGATTCGATCTGCCAACCCAGCCAGGCGGCCGACTTCAAAGTGCGTTGGATGATGCCTTTTTCGCCGGCAAGGGCAGGGGTGGGAACGCTTTGGGCGGCTTGCATGCTACCTCCGGGAATCGGTCAGCCGGCCTTCACGGATGGCCAGGCGTTCCATATAGCCAAGCAGCCACTTGGCGCCGAAAAGGAAGACTACCGAGAGCAGCGCCAGCACAGCCAGCTCGATGTTCACGTCTATGAAGCCAAGCGCCGGGCCGCCCGGGAAGGATAACTGGCGCATGGCATCCAATCCCAGGGTGAGGGGGATGATCGAGGCGCTGGCGGCTATCCAGAAGTCGAAGCTCTTGATGGGGAAGTAAAAGCCGGAGGCCAAATAGATCGGTTCCTGAGCCATATTGGAGAAATGCCAGGCTTCCCGGTTGAGCAGCAGGAAAAGCGAGGCGGTCATCATCCCCAGGCCGTAAAGCGCCACCATAGTGAGCATGAACACCGCAAACAGGAGCAGGTAATTGCTGACCTCGATCTGCACGCCGAATAAAAATATGCCTGCCAGGGTGATCACCAGGGCACGCTGGGAGGTGGCGAACAGGCCGCCCAAGGCCATGCCCAGCAGGATGGCCATCAGCGAATTGGGCGCCATGATGTACAAGGCGAGATTACCTGTTTCCTTTTCCCAATACATCTGGCTGCTCATTGCCCAAAGGATATTCAGCCAGAAGGCGGTCATGGCGCCGCCCATCACTACGAAGCCGATGTAGATATCCGGAGCCTGGATGGCGCGGTAGATGAACACATAGGCCGACACCGAAATCACCGGCAGGAGCACATCGAAGAAGAACCAGGTGCGCTCGCGCAGCAAGCCCACCACGCGCGGGTAGGCGCGACCAATGATGGTTTGCACGAAAAGGTTCAAGCCCGTGTTCTTGTGGACTTTAGCCTTCAGCACCACTCTCCACCTCCATCATGCTCTTGCCCACCAGGGTGACGAAAACATCCTCCAGGGTAGGTTCGCGTTTCTGCAGATTCAGAATGTGGACCTCTTTGCTGGTGAGCATATTTACTACAGAACCCAGGGCATCGTCCTCTGCGAGCATCAACTCAAGGACGGAGAAACCATCCTCGGCCTGGTGCAGCGCCTTGTTCACACCCTTCAATTGTTCGAAGGCTTCGTGGCCTAACCCATTAAGCGGGCTGACCTCCAGGCGGTAAATAGCATCCTGCTGCAATTGGCGTTTGAGGTTGGAGGGCGAATCGCAGGCCAGCACTCGGCCGGCGTTAATGATCGCCACCCGATCGCAGAGCTCATCGGCTTCCACCATGTAATGGGTCGTCAGCAACAGCGTGCGCTCCGGATTATCCACCACCCAGCTTTGCACGAACTTGCGTACATCGCGGCTGGCTTCCACGTCCAGGCCCAGCGTGGGTTCGTCCAGGAAAAGAACGTCGGGGTCGGTGAGGAAACCTCGCACGATGTTCATCTTTTGGCGCAAGCCGGTGGAGAGGTCGGAGGACTTGGTGTTTATGCGATCTTCAAGGTGCACGATCTTAAGCAGATCGCTGATGCGCTGGTTGGCCACTTTGGAAGGGATGCCGTAGAACTGGGCGAACATCCACAGGTTTTCGCGCACGGTGAGCAAACCATAGCCTGAGGACTCGCCGCCGGAAACCATGTTGATGCGCGGGCGAACCTTCTCGGGTTCGCGACTGACATCGAAACCTGCCACCTTGGCGAAACCGGAGCTGGGCGCCAGCAGGGTGGTGAGAATCTTGATCAAGGTGGTCTTGCCGGCGCCATTGGGACCCAACAAACCGAACAGCTCGCCGCGCTTGACCTCCAGATTCACGTCTTTGAGCGCGATCAGCTCGCGCGCTTTTTCTTTTTTACTCCCGCGGATCTTATACACGCGGCCCAGGTCTTGGGTTTGAATAGCAGGTTCCATGGTTTCCTTATTTTCCACTCTACTGATAGGACAAATTGACTAGGCGAGTGTAGGGTAAACGTAGGGGAATCGTCAAGCAGGTTGCAAGCCTGTTCTATATTATATGCGAGTAAGGGCGATTTCTCTTCTTCTCCTCCTTAGTGAGAGCCGGGCCGCGTACCCGGCTCTCTCACTTTAAGCGGGATGCGGGTTACTTAATTCCTGAAAACGAAAGCAGCTTGCCAAATGGTCCTGCACCAGGCCGGTAGCTTGCATGAAGGCATAACAGATCGTAGGGCCGACAAAGCGAAAACCGCGGGATTTCAGGTCCTTGCTAAGTGCTTGCGATTCAGGGCTTTGGGAGGGGATCTGCTTCAGGCGCTTCCTGTGATTGATCTTCGGCTGACCTCCAACGAAACCCCACACATACCTGTCGAAACTGCCGAATTCTTGTTGCACCTTGAGAAAGGCTTGGGCGTTGCCGACGGCGGCAGCTATCTTGGCTCGGTTGCGAATTAGGCCGGCATTTGCCAGCAATGCGTTGATTTTTGCCGTATCGTATCGGGCTACTTTTTGTGGGTCGAAACCATCAAAGGCCAGGCGGTAAGCCAGGCGTTTGCGCAATACCGTCTGCCAGCTTAAACCAGCCTGCGCCCCTTCGAGAATTAACATCTCGAAAAGGCGCAGGTCGTTGTGCAGGGGAACACCCCATTCTGTGTCGTGGTATGCGATGGTTAGGGGGTCGCTCCCAGCCCAATCACAGCGAGCTATAGAGGAGGAGATCATCTATGCCCGTAGCGACTCTGCTTAGTCCTTGGAGGAGCTTTGCAGCTCTGCCACGCCAAGCTTGCCAGCGGTGGGCAGGTTGAACTCTGTGCCCAACCGTGCAGCCGTGCTGCGAAAGGCGTTGAGCAAAGAGGCGGGGCCAACTGGCTTGCTCTGGACGAAGTCCGTGTTGTAGCGGCCACTATCCAGGCTCGCTTCTTCCAACTGCATCTGCAAATAAGTGCGTTTCTGCGTGTTCATTTCTTTTCTCCTTTCAAATAGGCGAACCGTTCTTTAGAATTCCTTAGGTTCGTACT
>DATBWP010000097.1:0-2604 GCA_036514735.1 Anaerolineales bacterium | reverse complement strand
TGCAGCCTCTGGGCGAAGATTATGTGAGCACCATGCGCCGCGGCTGCCTGGAGGAACGCTGGGTGGATTGGGCGCCCAACGTAGAGAAACGCCAGGGTGCGGCTTCCTCGCGCATGGTGGGGCGCAAGCCCCCTTACATCTTTATGAGCTACAACGACAATATCTTCAGCCTGAGCACCCTGGCGCACGAGCTGGGCCATTCCATGCACAGCCATGCCTTCGCCAGCCACCAGCCCATCGTCTACAACGATTACGGCGCTATCTCCTCCACCGTCACCGAGACCGCCTCAAACTTCCACCAGGCCATGACGCGCGCTTATTTACGCAACGAAAAAGCGGCGGATGACAATTTCCAACTGGCGATGATCGACGAGGCCATGGCCAATTTCCACCGCTATTTCTTCGTGATGCCCACCTTGGCGCGCTTCGAGCTGGAAGTTTATGAACGCGCCAAGGCCGGCAAGCCGCTCACCGCGCCGATCTTCAACGAGATCATGGCTGGGTTCTTCGCCGAAGGCTACGGCGCCACGATGGAAGACGATGCGGCGCGCAGCGCCATCACCTGGGCTCAATTCCTGCACCTCTACATCCCCTTCTACACGTTCCAGTACGCCGTGGGCATCAGCGCGGCGCACGCCGCCGCCGAACGCGTGCTGTCCGGCGAAAAAGGCGCCGCGGCCGGCTACCACCGCTTCCTGCAGGCCGGCGGCTCGCGCTACGCTATGGACCTGTTCAAGCTGGCCGGGGTGGACATGAGCAGCAAGGCGCCTATCGAAGCCGCCTTCCGCGAGCTGGAAGCCAACGTAGCCCAACTGGAAAAGTTGGCGGCCAAACGCGGCGAAAGCCGAGCGAACTAATCTCACCCCGGCAGAACCGGGGTGTTTTTATCTGTTATCTAATCTTCACAGAATCTTCACAAATCCTTCGAAGCTTCTTTACCTTCCCTGGCTATGCTGTGGTCAATAACCTTCGGCGTACAAGACCAAAGGAAATGTAAAGGAGAAGCAATGAACAAAGATCTAAGAACTGGTTTGATTTTAGTTGGAGTGGTGGTTGCTGTGTTGGTGCTGGCTTTTGCCGCCCAGGCTGCGGGACTGACTCAGTCGAGGTGGACTAATGGCTTCTACGGCGGCCAGATGGCGCGTGCCATGCAGGGTTTTGGCGGCATGGGCGGCATGATGTCGGGCGGTGCGTTCCAATATGGCGCCCGCTTCGGCCACATGGTGAATTTCGATCAAATGCCCCATGGGGACCTAGATGGCGACGGCCAGCCCGATTGCCCTTATTGGCAGGAGTGGCAGGAACAACAAGAACAATAAGCGTTGTGCACCAGAATTAATGACCACAAACCGAGGGCTGGCTCTATAAGCAGCCCTCGGTTTGGTAAAAGCCTATATACTCAATCTGGCACCAGGTGAAGCATGGACAAAGCCAAAATCCTGATTGTCGATGACGAACAAGCCATTCTGAATGTCATTGAAGCCTACCTGCGCCCGGAAGGCTATCAAGTGCACTCCGTCCGGGATGGGCTCGCCGCGCTCAAGGCCGCTCACGCGTTCAAACCCGACCTGATCGTGTTGGACCTCATGTTGCCCGGCATGGACGGGATCGAGGTGCTGCAAAAGCTCAGAAACCTATCTAACGTGTATGTGATCCTCCTGACCGCAAAAACCGAGGAGACCGATAAAGTAGTCGGACTTTCCGTGGGGGCGGATGATTACTTGACCAAACCGTTCAGCCCGCGCGAATTGCTGGCACGCATCAAGTCCGCGCTGCGCCGCCTGCAACACCCCGGACCGAGTGCGCAACGCGTGCAAGTGTTAGGGAAACTGCGCATTGACTCCGGCAGCCGGCAAGTCTGGCTGGCGGATAGGTTGATTGACCTTACCCCAATGGAATTCACCCTGTTAACCACGCTGGCCGAGCATCGCAACCTGGTGCTGAGCCGCGAACAATTGCTGGAACAGGCGTGGGGGGGCGACTACTTTGGCGACCTGCGCGTGGTGGATGTCCATGTCGGGCATTTAAGAAAGAAACTTGGAAGGGGCGCCTCAATTAAAACAGTGCGTGGCATTGGCTATAGGTTAGAGGCCGAATGAAACCGTTCAGAAAAATGTTCGGGTTTGGAGGCAAGGTCTTAGCCACTTACCTGCTGATCATCGCCGTCTTTATAGCGGTGTTCGGGGTCTCTGCCAGTTTGGCCCTGCCCGGTTCGCTGGGCCGCCACATGGGCGGCATGGGCGGCATGCACATGAACGGGGCCACCGACCCGGCGCTGCTGGTTAGCACGCGCGCCGCGGTCAATGAGGCCTTCCTGCTTGCCGCTGGCGTGGCTGTGATCGTGGCACTGGGCTTGAGCCTATGGATCGCCCGCCAGGTGGCCACGCCTGTTCAAGAGTTGTTGCGCGCCAGCCAGGAACTTTCCCAGGGCCGCTATGACATGCGCGTCCCGGTGGATAGCGCCGACGAGTTCGCCCAACTGGCCGAAAGCTTCAACCAGATGGCGGAACAACTGGAACAAACCGAGAACAAGCGGCGCGAATTGGTCGCTGATGTCTCCCACGAATTGCTCACTCCGCTGACGGCGATCAAGGGTTACATGGA
>DATBWP010000096.1:0-3065 GCA_036514735.1 Anaerolineales bacterium | reverse complement strand
GTTTTTTCTTCACCATCCCAATAGCCAGGTAACGTTTAAGGCTCCTTTTATCCCCCAGTTTGGGTAACAAATGTACCTATAGGCCTGTTGTTCAGCCCTCTAATATATTCAAGGATATGAATATGTTAGCCACGGGTCAAGCGAAGCAAGTAAGCCAATTATTCAAGGTGCTGGGGGATCCTTTCCGCGTCCAATTACTGCTGGCGCTGGAAAAGCAGGAGGCGTGTGTCTGCCATTTGGAATGCCTGCTTAGGAAACGCCAGGCCTATATTTCACAGCATTTAATGAGCTTACGTAAGGCGGGCGTGCTAAAGGCGCGGCGTGAAGGCCGCTTTGTTTACTACAGCGTGAACAACCAGGAGTTGTTTACGCTGATCCGCAAGACCGCGGAGAGTATGGGCTTGAAGAATAAGCGGGTTCTATCCCGTTCACAGGGTAGTCTAGCTGGTTGCGAATGTCCCCAGTGTGGGAATTCCATTTGATTACGGTCTAAGAAGACAGAGGAGCCGGTGATGCTGAACATAAAGATCTTAGGTTCCGGTTGCCCCAATTGCAAAAAATTGGAGGAGATCACGCGCCAGGCGCTTGACCTCAACGGAGTGCAGGCTGAAATCGAGAAGGTGACTGATTACGCCAAGATCATGGAATACGACGTCCTGTCCACTCCCGGCCTGGTCGTAAACGGGCAGGTAGTCAGCTCGGGGCGCATCCCCAATACTGCTGAAATCAGCGTTTGGTTGGCAGATGCGGCAAACGCCGCCCAATAAGCAGGCCGGCTGCATTTCTTGATGGGTAGTAAAGGAATGGATGGACATCTTTTCTGGGCTTAGCGAACTGTTGCGTAGTGGATTCGGAAACCTGGCAGCCTATTTAGCGGCTCATGTGCTGCTGTGCCTGGTGCCGGCCTTCTTCATCGCGGGCGGCATGACCGCGTTGATCCCCAAGGAAGCGATCACACGCTTTCTGGGCCGCAATGTCCCCAAGTTTATTTCCTATCCGGCGGCCGCGCTGGCCGGCTCATTGCTGGCGGTGTGTTCTTGCACCATAGTGCCCCTTTTCGCCGGGATCTACCGCAAGGGCGCGGGCATCGGGCCGGCAATCACCTTTTTGTTCTTTGCACCGGCTGCCAACATCCTGGCCCTGGCATATACCGGGGTGGCTATCGGCCCTGACCTGGCTTTGGCGCGACTCGTCCTGTCGCTGGCCTTCGGCATTGGGATCGGGTTGATCATGGCCCTGATCTTCAGCCGGCAGGATCAGGTCCACGAGAAAACCACCGACGCACTGTTTGCGAAACAGAACGTTATGCAGCCTGGCGTTTTGCTCTTCTTGCTATTGCTGGTTGCCTTATTGCTTGCGGGCACCTTTAAGATTGACTTGCTCACCCAGACGGTTTATCAGACCACCTTGCCAGGGTTTGGTCTAAATAACCTCGAGGATTGGTTGTCCAGCTTAATCCCGGTTAATCTCCTATTAGGGGAGGAGGGCGTTAGCGCGCAGGGTGCGATCATGATCGTTCTCCTGACGATGATCGGGTTGACCGCTTGGAAGGGGCTGAACAAGATCCTTGATGGATTCAATCGCTGGACTTGGATTTCATTGGGGCTGGTGGCTTTGACTTTAATGGTCGGAGCCCTGGGGATATTCCCACAAAGCAGCAGCACCTTGCAACTGCATATTACCGGCCGCTTCGTTGCCATCGTTGGTTTATTAATCACACTTGGTTATGTTGGCGCGAGGCTGGAGCGCCGCTTAGTGCAAGAATGGCTATGGGAGTCGTGGCGCTTTGTTACACAGATCTTCCCTTTATTGGTGGCGGGGGTGTTCGCAGTAGGTGTTATCCGTCCATTGATTCGGCCGGAATGGATCGAAGGGGTAGCCGGTCAAAACACGGTCTTAGGCAATTTGGCCGGTGTTGTGTTTGGCATCTTTATGTACTTTCCGACCTTGGTAGAGGTGCCCATTGCTCAGATGTTCTTAAGCCTGGGCATGCACCGCGGCCCTTTGCTGGCTTACCTGATGGCTGACCCCGAGCTTAGCCTGCAAAGTATCCTGATCCTTACCACCATCCTCGGCCGCCTGCGGGCCTGGACCTACGTGGCGTGGGTGGCGCTGTTCAGTTTGGTAGCGGGGCTGATCTACGGCGCCTGGGTGAATGGGTCCTCACTAGTGTTGCTGGGGGCCTCGCTGGCCTTGTTTATCGCCACCCTGATCCTGGGCTGGAATTTTATCCAGCGGCATTATCGAAAGAACCTGCCTGTAGTACCGTTGTAAACAAGGTTCAGCACTAAAAATTATAAGAGGTTTCGTTAACAGGTTCTTAGCGTTAGGTTAACCTAAGCAACCTCGTCAGTTAACCCCCGCGTGCTAACATTCTGGCACACAAAAAAACTTAGTAACATTCCTTTAAGGAGGAAAGTACCAATGAAACGCAAGATTCAACTTTTGCTAGCTCTGCTCGTTAGTTCGAGTGTGATGCTGGCAGCCTGCGGCCCTGCGGCTACCAGCACCTCGGAACCAGGTAAGCCTACTGCCGCTGCCACAAACGGCTCAAATTCGGCCTTTAGCCCGCTGAACGTAACGGGTGATATTGTTACTGCGGGTAGCTCTACGGTATTCCCGCTTTCTGAGCGAATGTCTGAACGCTTCCGTGACGAAGGGTTTAGCGGCAACATCACCGTGGACAGCATTGGCTCTGGCGCTGGCATCGAACGCTTCTGCGAAGCCGGTGAAACCGATATCGCCAACTCAAGCCGCGCTATTCACGAAGATGAAATCGCCAGCTGTGAGGACATTGGGCGCACACCGATCGAATTTCGGGTGGGCACAGATGCTTTGGCCATCGTGGTCAGCCAGGAGAATGACTTCCTCACCGACCTCACGTTGGATCAGCTCGCCCAGATTTTCTCTACTGCAGTGATGTGGTCTGACGTAGATCCTACTTGGCCGGATGAACCCATCCAACGCTTTAGCCCAGGGACCGACTCTGGCACCTACGATTATTTCGTGGAAGAAGTGTTGGCCGATGACGCCAGCTTGATCCAGAATTCGGTGAACACCCAGTA
>DATBWP010000095.1:0-3502 GCA_036514735.1 Anaerolineales bacterium | reverse complement strand
AATGAAATCCGCCGCGACCTGATCCACGGTAGTGGACGCCGCCGGGTTATCGGTGAAGTAGGGGTCGATGACCAGCTTAAACCCGCCAATTTCAAGGCCGGAGGTTCCATGCCCAAACCAAGTGTAGGTTATCGCCATGCCCAGCTCCTTTTCCGAATCACTAAGTCAATGCATACTTTCTACTTCACTATCATATTCTATTAGAGGATTACCTTTTAATAGTAATACTAGTAGGGGGTGGGGGAAACTGGTGGAAAAAACCTACCCGGGTAAAAAACCTGATATAGGGGGTAAGGCACGCCCGCGCGCCTAAGGTATAGGGGTGCTGGCAGTCAAAGGACGACTCGTCCAATGCGAACAAGTTCTGATAAACGGAGGGTGGCTAACCGGACTGCCAACACACCAGAAACCTTTCCACAAAAGACCCAAAGTTATCCACAGCCCAACGGGACAACCACGCGGCAGGGGTTAGCTGGTTATGAAGGGGGACATCCCCTCAGCTCAGCGGTTATCCCCAAATCCAATCCACTTATCCACAGAAAGGCTTAATACGCAGGGATGCTACAATCCGCCGCAGTGCAAGCCCTCCTCTCCTTATCCCCTAAAGTTAAGGCTGTATTGCTGGCCTTGTTTGTTACCCTGCTATGGTCCTCTTCCTGGGTGTTGGTCAAATTCGGCCTGGATAGGCTCCCCGCCCTCACCTTCGCCGGGCTGCGCTACACCCTGGCCTTTGCGATCCTGCTCCCCCTGCTGTTCGCTCCAGCCCGCCTGGCAGAATTTCGCTCGCTCTCACGTCGAAATTGGGGGCTGCTGGCCCTGCTCGGGCTAGTGTATTACACGCTGACCCAGGGAGCGTTGTTCGTGGGGCTGAATTACCTGGCCGCCAATACGTTGAGCCTGATTATGACCCTGAGCGGCATCTCCATTGCGCTGGCGGGGCGGCTTTTCCTGGGAGAGCGCCTGAGCGGCTTGCAGTGGAGCGGCGTGTTCGTGTCGATCGGCGGGGCCCTGCTCTATTTCGGGAACATTCCAGGGGTATCCAACCTTGGGTTGCTGGTCGGCGGGTTGGCTCTGCTGGCCAACACGGGCGGCGCCGTGTTGGGGCGGGCGGTCAACCGCACCGCGGCCATCTCGCCCTGGTTGGTCACCATTGTTAGTATGGGCGTCGGCTCGCT
The DNA here is from genome assembly GCA_036514735.1 of Anaerolineales bacterium. Classification (GTDB taxonomy): domain Bacteria; phylum Chloroflexota; class Anaerolineae; order Anaerolineales; family UBA11579; genus JAMCZK01. Next base: position 2,327 of record DATBWP010000095.1, on the reverse strand, counting down.
GATCTTGCTGGCGGCAGGGACGGTCAGCGAGCCGTTCCCCGCGTTGGACGTGCAGGATCTCTTGTTGCTCTTGTGGCTGGCGGCAGCCAACACCTCGTTGGCTTTCACGCTATGGAACCTGACGCTGCGCACCTTGACCGTGGCGCAGTCCAGCATGATCAACAACACCATGTTGATCCAGATCGCAGTGCTGGCCTGGATCTTCCTCGGCGAGCATCTGAGCTGGGTGCAGATCGCCGGCTTGCTGGTGGCTGCGGTGGGCGCTGCCTTGGTGCAGATCAGTCCACGCAGAGTTATTGAAGCTGGAACGGGGTCCTAATGTGCGGTTGCGCGCCGCTTTCTAATTTAAAAAGGCGCAATTTATTAATCTCCAATCTCTAATCTCCATCTTTCCCCCTTCATTCCAGTGTTCGTTTCTAAATATCCTTAATATATACGCGATGGTTTTTGTAGCGCGTGCCGCCGATGTTTTCCAAGTCGCGGCGCATCTCCCAGGCGGATTCGGCCACCTGGGTCAGGTCGCCGTGTTCGAACTGGTAATCGCGCAAGGTCTTCTCGGTCTCTGAATACATCAGGGCATTGCCGCCGCGGCCCTGGAATTCCGGCAGAACGCCGGCACCGTTCAGCGCCACCCATTTGGTGCGGCGCACCTCCAGCAGCAGGTCGATGAGGCCGAAGGGGAAGAGCCGGCCGCGGGCGCGCTGCAGGGCGGCTGAGACATCCGGGAAGGCGAACAGAAAACCGACGATGTCCTCGCTGTGGGTAATGATCTTGATCAGCCGGGGATCGGCGATGACCATGATGTTCTGGACGACGAAATCAATTTCGTGCTGGCTGAGCGGATAGTATTCCCAGTTATTCACAAACGCTTCGTTATAGGTCTTGCCGATGCGCGGGCTCCAGGCCACCAGTTCCTTCTTGTTGCGGAAGCGTTTGACTTGCAAGGCGCCGCGCTTTTCCACGCGGGCGGCGATGCTGTGCACCCGCTCCGGAAAGTGAAAGGTGTCGCGGTTGAGGTAACAGGAGACGAAATCGACTTCTTTGCGAAACCCGAGCGCCTCCACCAGGCGGGCGTAGTAAGCGTAGTTGTAATTCATCATGGTCATGACCTGGCGGTGCTCGAAACCTTCCACCTGGAGGCCATAACCATCCAGCGGGCCAAAGCCTTTGGGACCGACGACCTGATTCAGGCCGCGGGCGCGCGCCCAGGCGAACACGCGCTCGAACAAACCTGCAGCTACCTCCTGGTCCTCGATGGTATCGAAGAGATAGAACTGGGCCTGCTTCTTGTGGTGGTAGCGGTTGGAGGTCTTGTTCTCCAGGGCGGCGATGCGGCCCACCACCTCGCCGTCGCGCAGGGCGATGAAGAAATCCGCATCCGAGTGCTCGTAGAAAGGATGCTTCTTCCGATTGAGGAACATATACGCATCGATATATAAAGGAGGCACCCATTGCGGGCAATGGCGATACAGCCTGTAGGGGAATTCAACGAAACGGCGCGCGTCGGATTTGTTGCTGGTATCGATTTGATGGACAGTGAGCATAGCCTCTCCGCGGCAAGCTGCCGGAAGGCTAGAATATCACGGCTTTAGGCTGCCGGAAGCGTGAAAGAAAAGGTGCTCCCCTTGCCGACTCCAGGGCTTTCTACGGTCAAGCGTCCGCCGTGCGCCTCCACCAGGTGCCGGGCAACCGTGAGGCCGACCCCACTGCCGCCACCCAAACGGGCACGGGATTTGTCCACGCGGTAAAAGCGGTCGAAAACCAACGAGATATGGTCGGGGGCCAAGCCAGCCCCCGTGTCCTTTACGGATACGCGCAGCGCCTTGGACTCTTTACTGACCGTGACGGTCACCTTGCCCCCCCGGGGGGTGAATTGCAGCGCGTTGCCGAGCAAGTTCAACAGCACTTGCATCACGCGGTCCCCATCCGCCAGGACCTTGGGCAGTGAGGAAGGCACTTCCGTTTTCAGCTTGATGCCCTTTTTTATAAATTGCGCCGAAAGCCTGGCTTTGGCGGTGGCCACCACAGCGCGCAACGAGATCGGCCGTTTCTCCAACCGAATGGGGCCGGCTTGTAAGCGGCTGAGTTCCTGCAGGTCGGCTGCCAGGCGCTGCAAGCGATCGGCTTCCTTGTAGATCTGACGGTAAGTCTTCGCTTCACGTGGCAAGACGCCGTCGATCAAACCTTCCATGTAACCCTTGATCGCCGTCAGCGGAGTGAGCAATTCGTGGGAGACATCAGCGACCAATTCGCGCCGCTTGTTCTCGGTTTGTTCCAGTTGTTCCGCCATCTGGTTGAAGCTTTCGGCCAGTTGGGCGAACTCGTCG
>DATBWP010000094.1:0-3245 GCA_036514735.1 Anaerolineales bacterium | reverse complement strand
TCCGCCACGATGGAGTTGGGCGAGGATGGCCGCTTTTTGTTCGAGGAAGTGCCATTGGCGCCTGAACGTATTTTCTTCGTCCAGGTGAGCTACCAGGGCCAGATTTATTTTTCAGAATTTATCACGGCGAGGGGGGATGAGACCAATTTCGAGATCCCCATCACTGTCTACGAAACCACCACATCCACACAACAATTGACTGTGGAAAGCTTGCAACTCTTCTTTGATTTTTCGAAACCAGACGTAGTGCGCGTTGCACAGCAAGTCTTTATTTCCAACTTAGGTGATCGCGTGGTAGTGCCGCAGGCAGATGATTTCCCCGTATTGCACTTCAGCATCCCCCCAAATGCCAACAACCTTGCCTTTCAGGAGGGTGAGCTAGGTGAACGCTATGTCGTCGACGCGACTGGTTTTGGCGACTTGCGCGGTGTGCTGCCCGGCGCCAATAGCTATCAATTGCTTTTTGCCTACGAATTACCCTATACCGATAGCCTGAGCTTTCAAGTGCAATTTGACCTGCCCACCAGATCTTTGGTAGCCTTTCTTCCTAAAGGCGAGATCAAATTGCTAACCGAGGAGTTTCAGCAGGCAGGTTCTGAGACAATTGACGGTGTCCCCTATTCCGTATATGCTTCCGAGCCTGGATACTTTCCGGGCGATGAGGTGCAGCTGACGCTAAGCGGCCCCCACCCGTTTTGGGGGTTGCGCTTGGATAAACTAATTAGCGACGATAGCTTGCTACTGGGATTGGCCGCTTTAACCGCAGCGGTGGGCGCAGCCTGGCTTTGGGTTCGCAGCCTGCCCAAAGCTAACACCGAGCAAATTTTGGAGGAGATTGCGGTGCTCGACGAGCGCTACGAACGCGGGGGGATACCCAAGGCCGCCTATAACAAGCGGCGCGCCGCGCTCAAAGCTCGTCTGCGTGCGCTACTGAACAAGGGGAAGCGAAAATGATCACGGCACACGGAGTAAGCAAGCGTTTCGGTTATCGCCTGGTCCTCGAAGGTGTCAACCTGGAAGTTAGGTCTGGGGAACTGGTTGCCTTGCTGGGTCCCAACGGCGCGGGCAAAACCACCTTGCTCCGTATTTTGGCTTCGCTCATCCGCCCGACTCTGGGAGAAGTGAAAGTGGCAGGTTTCCGCTTGCCGCTGCAGGCCGAGCTGGCCCGCGCCCAAGTCGGCTTCCTGGGCCATCACCCCATGTTCTATGAGGACTTGAGCGCAGTCCAAAACCTGGCTTTCTACGCAGGTCTGTATGGCATGACGCGGCCGGAAGCACGCATTAAGCAACTGCTCAAACTGTTTGACCTGCTCTCGCGGAGCAACGAGCAGGTGCGCACTTTCTCGCGCGGCATGCAGCAGCGGCTGGCACTGGCCCGTACGGTGTTGCACCGACCTAAAGTGCTGCTGCTGGATGAGCCACACAGTAACCTGGATAGAGAGGCAGTAGCTACCTTAGATGAGCTATTGCGCGGCTTGGCCAGAAAAGGCACGGCCATCCTGTTGGCTACCCATAACCTGGGCCATGCCCAAAGGCTGGCGCACCGCGTGGAGATGCTGGCCGCAGGCCACCTGGCGGAGTCGTGGGGGCGCGGGAAACTTGCATCCAAACAATTCGTGCCAATGTATGACCGTGCCTTGCGCCGCGCCCAACGGGGAATAATCCATGGCTAAGTTTCGGACTTACCTGACCGTGGTAACCCAGATCGTGCGCAAAGACCTGGCTGTGGAATGGCGCAGCCGCCAGTTGCTGGCGTCAATGCTGGTATTTGCCTTGCTGGTCATCCTCATCTTCAATTTCGCCTTGGAGCTGGATGCCCGCGCCCGAAACGAGTTGAGTTCAGGGGTGCTGTGGGCCACCTTTGCCTTCGCTGGAACCCTGGGGCTCAATCGCTCCATGGCGATTGAGAAGGATGGCCAGGCCATGGATGGATTGCTGCTCGCCCCCGTGGACCGCTCCGCTATTTATTTCGGCAAGGTGATCGGGAATCTCCTGTATATGTTGATCGTGGCCTTATTCACCTTGCCGGTGTATGGAGTCTTGTACAACGTGAACTTGTTTAACGGCGGCTTGTTTCTGGTGATCCTACTGGGCGCCTGGGGTTATTCGGCCACCGGCACCTTGCTGGCCGCCATGGCTATGCAGGCGCGCAGCCGCGAGGTGTTGCTGCCGGTGTTGTTATTCCCGCTGCTCATTCCCGTGTTGGTGTCCGCAGTGCGTACCAGCAGTTTCTTTCTGGAAGGACTTGAATCGGTTTATATTTGGCCAAATCTCAATTTGCTGTTAGCTTATGCTGTGATCATGCCCGCCTTGGGTTATATGTTTTTCGATTTCATCGTTGAGGAGTAACACATGGCCCCTATCGTTCGTCCGCCAAAACCGTGTTTATTGCGTCTGTTGGATTTCACCGCTGCGGCGTTGCTGATCGCCGCTACCTGGATGGTTTTCTTTTATGCGCCCAGCGCTCAGGCGGAAGCGGGAGGAGAGACCCAGCGCATCTTTTACTTTCACGTTTCGGCTGGCTGGGTCGGGATGGCGGCGTTCGTCGCTGCGGCCCTGGCCGGCTTGATTTACCTGATCCGCCCGAACACGAAGTGGGACGTGTTTAGCGTCGCTGCAGTGGAAATTGGGCTGGTGTATTCCTTTATCAATATTGCCACCGGCTCCATCTGGGCGCGACCGGTGTGGAACACCTGGTGGACCTGGGACCCTCGCCTGGTCACCGCAACCGTCATGGAGCTAACCTTTCTGGCCTATTTGTTATTGCGCCAGAGTATCGAGAGCCCCGAGCGCCGCGCCCGGTTTGGGGCCATCTATGCCCTTTTAGGTTCTTTAACCGTTCCTCTCACCTATCTTTCTATTCGCATTTGGCGCACGATCCATCCTGTTGTGATTGGCAGCGGCGACCCGACAGCCAAGGGAACCTTCGATATGGAGCCACAGATGCTGCACACGCTGCTTTTTAGCTTGCTGGCATTTACAATCTTCGGCATCACCTTGCTATGGCACCGTGTGCGCCTGGGCTGGCTTGCCGACAAAGTCGAGCAGGCTCGGATGAAAGCCATGAGGTCTTAAGATGGAAAATTCCGGTTATATGATTCTAGGTTTCACCGTCGTATTCGCGGTGATCTTTTTGCACCTGGCCAGTTTGGCGCTGCGCACTCGCAACCTGACGCGCGACTTAGAGCTGCTGGAAAAAATAAATAAAAAATCGCCAAAAAGGAAATTGGCGCGCAAGAAAAAAC
>DATBWP010000093.1:0-6678 GCA_036514735.1 Anaerolineales bacterium | reverse complement strand
TCACTACTGGGGAGCTCAGCGCGCGAATCCCATCACACGCTTTATAATTGATTAGTCGCGGGTGTAGCCAAGCGGTAAGGCACTTGCTTCCCAAGCAAGCATGCGTGGGTTCGAATCCCATCACCCGCTCTTGTGAAACCGCATCGTGGAGAAGGCAAGCTCGGCGTCTAGCCGAGCGCATTCTCCAACGCGATTGCGTAGCAATCGCAACATCACCCGCTCTTGTTCAGTAGGCAGTTGGCAGTAAACAGTTGACAGAAAACCTGGAGAAGCGTTAGCCGCCGCAGGCGGGTAGCTTCTCCAACGCGATTGCGGAGCAATCGCAACATCACCCGCTCTAAAAGACAAACCCCTTGTGAGGTTCACAAGGGGTTTGCTCTAAGACGGTACAGGCCCGGATCAGTGGCCGGAATGGTGTTCTTTCTCGGCAGCCTCGGCCTCAGCCTTGGTCTTGTGGATGGTGCCATCGGGGTGCTCTGGCGGGGTGTAAACGGTGTAGAGCTTCATCGCTTTTTTCGAGGAGGTGTTGATCACATTGTGTTGAGTCCCGGCCGGAATTACGATGGCAGAGCCGTCCTCCAACTCGAACTCCTCCCCGTCCAGAACCGCTTTCCCCTTCCCTTCCTCGACGCGGATAAACTGGTCGGTATCCGGATGGGTCTCAAGGCCAATGTCCTCGCCAACGTTCAAGGACATCACAACCAGTTGGCTGTGTGGCCCGGTGAAAAGCACTTCTCGGAAATAGTCGTTCTTTTCGGTCTTTTTCTCGATATCTACATGGTATCCAGCCATAAAAGGCCTCCTTATTTTAATACGCTTTTAGAAAGGGTTTGTGAATCTAATCACAGCATACTCCTAAATAAGTAGGAATTGTATAAAAATGAAACAGGTCCCTGGTTGTACGTACAGAACCACAGAACAAATTGGGGTTACTCTCGCTATAATTGATCCTGCTTCAGACATGAAACCTATCTTGCGCACTCAGACCCTTTTACTGCTGTCTTCCATAGCCCTTATTGTTTCGGCATGTGCTGGGGCCACGGACCAATCCGCCGTGCAGACAGCGGCCGCCTCCACCCTGTTTGCGGATGTTTCTACCGCCCAGGCTGGCCAGGCCCTGCAGACCTCCGAAGCTGAAAACGCGGCGATGCAGGCCACGGTGGACGCCCTGGCGACAGCCAACGCCGAGCTCGAAGCGCAAGCCAGTGCCACGGCTGCGGCTCAAGCCACTCTGGCTGCCATCCCGCCGCAACTCATCCCGCCCGACGGAGCAGCCTGCCGGCAGGGACCGGATGCCCAGTTCGCCCTGGTGGCCAATTTGCCGGCTGGCACAACAGTGAGAGTGCTCGGCCGCAGCGCAGATGCCGCATGGTGGCAGGTAGCCTCACCACTTGCGGACGGGGGAACCTGTTGGGTCTTTGGGGAAGACGATTTCACTTTCCTGGGAGCCGTATTAAGCCTGCCGGTGGCGGCGGCCCCTTCCCTGCCCACCCAAACGGCAGAACCCACCTTCGTCCCCGGTATTGCCATCCGCTATATCCATACCCTCACCTGCGAGGGCGCCCGGCTGGCGATCATCCGCGTGCGCAACCTGGGTTCGGAAACCTACCAATCGGCAGTCGTGGTGGCCTCGGATTCCTCGGATACCGAACGCGGCCGCTCGGACGGCAATAACGAATTCCTGGCCACCGAAAACACCTGCCCAGGCGGGCAACCCACTCTGGGCCCGCGCCAGGAAAAATACGTAGCCGTCTCATTCGCCGGCGCTCCCACTGGAGATACCCTGACAGTGCGGGTGACGGTGTGCACCGACAAAGGCCTCAAAGGGTTCTGCGCAGCCTCCACGATTAAGTTCGTCCCATAAGCACAAATTCGATCAGTTCTTCAGTTCGCAACCCGCTCCCAATGAACGGGTTATCATTCCCATTATGGAACGCCGCGCCAAAATCGTTGCCACCCTCGGCCCTGCCAGCCAGGACGCCAGCACGCTCGATCGCTTGATCGCGGCGGGCATGGACGTGGCCCGCCTCAATTTCTCGCACGGCACTCACGCCGAATATGGCGCACTGATCCAACGGGTGCGCAGCGCGGCGGAGCACGCCGGCAGGCCTATCTGCGTCCTGCAGGACCTGCAAGGCCCAAAGATCCGCGTGGGCGAAATTAGCAGCGGCAGCGTGGAACTGAAGCCGGGCGAAATTATCAGGCTAACCACGCGTGCTTCCGAGAGTAAGCCAAGCAATGGAAGCATTCCCGTTGATTTTGCCGAATTGCCTCGGGTTGTGCATAAGGGCAGCCGCATCCTGCTGGATGATGGCAACCTGGAACTGGAAACTACTTCCGTTAAAAGGGGCGAGGTGGAGGCCAGAGTTGTCGTAGGTGGATTGCTCAAATCACACAAAGGGATCAACCTGCCCGGCGCAGAGATCGATATCCCCGGCCTGACCCCCAAAGACGAAGATGACCTGGCCCAGGGGTTGGAGTTTGGCGTGGACATGGTGGCGATCTCCTTCGTGCGCAAGGCCGAAGATGTAAGCCTGGTGCGCCAGGCCATTCGCAAACATGCGCCTAACCGAGTGGATACTCCCGTCATCGCCAAGCTGGAGCGCGCTGAAGCGCTGGAAAACCTGCAGGAGATCCTCGAAGCGGCTGACGGCGTCATGGTGGCGCGCGGCGACCTGGGTGTGGAACTACCCCCCGAGGTGGTGCCCATCGCTCAAAAGCAAATCATCGACGCCGCCAACCAGCATGGCAAAGTGGTGATCACAGCCACCCAGATGCTCGATTCGATGATCCTCAACCCGCGCCCCACCCGCGCCGAAGCCTCCGACGTGGCCAATGCCATTTTCGACGGCAGCGATGCGGTCATGCTCTCCGGCGAAACGGCGGTTGGCAAATATCCGGTCGAGACCGTGACAATGATGGATGCTATTGTGCGCGAAGCGGAGAACCACATCCGCCAATGGGGACACTGGAAAGGATCCGCCTTAGCCGCACTGCGCGACGACGCCATTTCCATCACCCGTGCAGCCCGCGAACTGGCTCAGGACGTGAACGTGGCGGCCATTACCGTATTCACTTCATCCGGGCGGACAGCGCGGCTGATGTCCAAGGCCTTCCCGCGGGTGCCCATCCTCGGGCTGACCCCGGAAGTGCGTACCTATAACCGCATGGCCCTTTATTGGGGGGTCTACCCCATCTTGACGCCCCTATCGCAAAACGTGGACGAAATGCTGGCCAGCATTGAAGTGACCACGATGAGCAGGGCGGCTTTAAAACCTGGCCAACAGGTGGTGGTTATTTCCGGCTATCCCATCGGCGCCATGCGGCCACCCAACCTGGTGATGTTGCACACCATCGGGCAGCACACATAAAAACTGCGCAGAGGCAACTGCCTCTGGGCGCAGTTTTTTATAGCCCGATGCGCTTGCGTTTGATCGGAATGCCTGGGGATATCTCTTTTTGGTGCAAGGCGCGAGCATAGAGCAGGCAGCCCGCCGCCAGCGCCGCCGCGATCAATCCCTGCAGCATCAACGGCCCACCCACCAATTGAAGCATGCCGCCGGCCGCGGAGGCAGCCAGGGCGCTGATGGCCGGGGAGTCCTCCAGCAGTGCAAAGACCTGATCCAGGAAGCGATAATTGAAGATATACATGGAAAGTCCAAGCGTCAGGGTGATAAGACCGGCCAATAACAGCGGCCAGCCCGCCCAGGTTAGAAAGCCCCTGAGGCCAGTGGCGGCCAAAGCCGCCGCCAACAAACCTATGGCCAAAACGGCCACCCAGCCCCAGGCCAGCCAAGTCCGCGCTTGAATCAGGCTGGTCTTGAGCTCGATCAACTCGCGGGGTGCCTCTGCGCCCTGAGTGATCTGACCCAAATCGAAGTTATCCGGGGCTGGCTCGAGCATACGTGCGACTAATGGGCCCGCCTGCGAAATCATCTGGCTATACTGCGGTTCCGGAGGCCGACAAGATGGCAAAGATTCCACCTGCATTATCAGGCTTTGCTGCGCCATAGTCTGCGTTGCTTCCTGCCCGCATTCGGGAAGCGCATCCAAGAATACGGCCACCAGCTCGTCTGCGTTGTCGATCGTTGATGCTTTCCAAGCTGAGAGATCCACGCTCAGGCTGGGAAATTCAGCCTCGGCATCGTCCAGCCATTCAGTAAATGCATCGATGGTCTCACCCAGGGTCTGGTCTAACATGGCTCTGGGCGCAATAATTTCGGTGATTTGCCGCCAATCCTCTTCGCTCAATTGGCCGAACAGGTCCGTGATAACCTTTTGGCTTGTCCCGCCCTCTTGTTCGCTGGTGAGCAACTGCTCGGCGCCCCGCCGCGCCAGGCTGCGGGCCAACTCTGAGTCCATTAAGTTGTCATGCACAAACGCCTTGGTGGTATCGGCGTCAAAGATCAACGCGCCCATATTGCGCAGCACCAGGCTAAGCGGTAGGGCTAGCACAAAGAGAATGAGGACAGGCAGGGCAATGAGTCGCAATAGAAACTTCAAGGTGGGTTTTCTTTCAGGGAAGATTTGCCAGGATTCTATCTGGTTAAAAAGCCAACCACAATAGCTGAATGATTAATGTTCGCAAAGCGGTCGAATGAATGAAGGCAGCCTACTCTTTACGAGGAGGCTCTAAGTTCCTCCCTAAAACATCATCGCATTGGCCTTGTCGATCATGCCTTTTTCAGGGCGGAGCATGTCTTCGGTCATGCGGTTCAACGTGCGTCCTTTGGGGAGCTGGTAAATATCCGCCAGCGAAGGGTGTTCCGGCTCGACATAGATCAGCCCGGTCAGAAAAACGTCTTGGCCGCGCGATTCTTCGATCAGGCGCATAGCAGCAGCCCGGTCAGCTGGGTTGTGATCGCGGTCCAGTTTCTTGAGCACAATGGTGGAACCATCGTGCAGGCGCACGGTGTGCGCGCTGCCTTCGGGGAACTCACCGAGCTGGATTTCTTGCTCGCGAGGCACGAAGGTGAAGTCGTGCAGGGGTTCTTCGTGTTCCCGCCCCCAGGCGTAGGAGTGGCGGGCGTCGTCGCCGTTGTTGAAAGTTACGCAAGGGCTGATGATATCCAGCATGGCGATGCCGTTATGGCTGAGGGCAGCCTTGATCAAAGCCTTGACCTGGTTGGCATCCCCGGCAAAGGAACGCGCCACAAAGGTGGCCCCGGAAGCCATGGCCTCCAGCACAATGTCGATCGGGGTGTAGGGGTTGACTCCCTGGTACTTGAGGCGCAGGCCGGTTTCGGCCGTGGCGGAAAACTGGCCTTTAGTCAGCCCGTAAACGCCGTTGTTTTCCACAATGTAAACGATGCGCACGTTGCGGCGCATGATGTGCTTGAACTGGCCCATGCCAATGTTGGTTGTGTCGCCATCGCCGCTGACGGCGATGGTCTTCAGGTGATGATCGCCAAACATGGCGCCGGTGGCCACCGAGGGCATGCGGCCATGCAGGCTGTTGAATCCGAAGCTGCGGTTGAGAAAGTAGGCCGGGCTCTTGCTGGAACAACCGATGCCGCTCAACTTGATCACATCTTCAGGCACGATATTGAGTTCGTAAGCCGCGGCGATGATCTGGTTGGCGATCGAGTTGTGGCCGCAGCCGGCGCACAGCGTGGTAGGCGCCCCGCGGTAATCGTTTTTGGAAAGGTTGGCCAGGTTCAGCTGGATATTCGCCGGGGCGGCGGCCTGTTTTCCGTTACTGTGTCCGTTGCTGTTCATGTGTGGTTCTCCTCGGCCAGCACCGCGTCCTTCACCCAGCGAGCGTTCAGCGGCAGGCCATCGTGTTTGGTGAGCGGGTGCAACTTGGTGGCCAGGTGCGGGTATTCCAACTGCAGCAATTTATGCATCTGGCCGTCTCGGTTCATTTCCACCACGTACGCCGTCTGGTGGTTGGCGATAAATTCGCTCACGGCATCCGTGAAAGGCACGGCGCGCAAGCGTAAATAATCCGTTTTCATCCCCTCTTCAGCCAGGTAATCGCGCGCTTCCAAAATTGCCGGGTCGGCGGAACCGTAGGCGATAAGGCCTACCTGGGCGCCAGCCATCTGGTCCACCGCGGGTTGCGGCACAAACTGGCGGGCGGTAGTGAACTTCTTCTTGAGGCGCTGCATGTTCTTTTCCCAGTCCTCGGCCTGTTCGCTGTATTTAGCCGCTTCGTTATGGCCGGTGCCGCGGGTAAACCAGGCGCTCTGGGGATGCTTATTGCCGGGGACGGTGCGATAGGTGATGCCATCGGCGTCGACATCCTTGTAACGTTGCCAGTTTTCCTTTAGCGCCTCCAAATCTTTTTCCCAAAGGATCTTGCCGCGATCCATCGGTTTGTCCGGATACTCAAAGGGTTTGGTCATCCATTGGTTCATGCCCAGGTCCAGATCGCTCATCACGAAGACGGGCGCCTGCATGCGTTCGGCCACATCGAAAGCCCGCCAGCCGAACTCGAAACATTCTTGCGCCGAGCCCGGCAGGAGCAGGATCTGTTGGGTATCACCGTGACCCAGGAAGTGGGTGGAGAGGATATCGCCTTGCGAGGTGCGCGTGGGCAGCCCGGTGCTGGGCCCGACGCGCTGGACGTCCCAGATGACCACGGGGATCTCGGCGTAATAGGCCAGCCCGGCAAATTCGGTCATCAGACTGATGCCAGGGCCTGAAGTCGAGGTCACGGAGCGCAGACCCGCCCAG
>DATBWP010000092.1:0-2678 GCA_036514735.1 Anaerolineales bacterium | reverse complement strand
ACGCCGAGCTCTATCCAGATGGGTATCTCAACCTGCAAGGCGGCTGGGCCGCCAGCGGCCGCGTAGTCGCTTTGCTGGCCGAACGTGCTCGCCAAGCTGGGGTCAACATTATCGAAGGCACCCAATTCAGCAGCCTGGTTGAGCAAAGCGGCCGGATTGGCGGCGTGAAGACTGCAGATGGTATGGAACATCCGGCAGACTGGGTGGTGTTCTGTGCGGGTTCCTGGACCCCGGTGCTGTTGCCCTGGCTGGGCGAGGTTATGTGGCCCACCGCGCAGGCCGTCTTGCATTTCAAAGTCCAGCAGCCTGGCCTATACCAGCCGCCAGCCTTTCCGGTTTGGACTGCTGACATTGGCCGCACCGGCTGGTATGGGTTCCCGGCGCAAGGCGATGGCACCCTCAAAATTGCCAACCATGGCATTGGTTGGCGGCAAGATCCACGAACCGAAAGAACCGTGCCGGCGGAAACAGAGATGCGTTTCCGGAGGTTCATGGCCCAATCGCTGCCCGGGTTAGAGACGGCCCCAAAATTGTTCGGGCGTCTTTGCTTCTATTGCGACTCGTTTGATGGCAACTTTTGGATCGGCAAGGACCCCGAACGCCCCGGTTTGCTGGTGAGTGCAGGCGGCAGCGGCCATGCCTTCAAGTTCTCGCCGCTGATCGGGCAGATCACCGCGGATGTGTTGGAGGATAAACCCAACCCCTACAGCGCACGCTTCGCCTGGCGCCAACGCGGCGCGCTGCAAGCCGAAGGCGCTCGCCACAGCGGAATGGCTGATAGGAAATAGAGCGGTGATAAAGAGACAAAAAAGCCGCGGCCTTCGCCGCGGCTTTTTATTCATGTGGCGTGTTGGCTAAACTATTATGGCGGGAATGGTCAGATAGGTAACCAGGCCATAGATGAGCATGGCAATGCTGAAGATGGCGAACAGCACGCGCATGTTGCTCTCCTCTTTGAGCAGGGAGGCCCAAGCTGCGAAAGTCAGGCCGAGGGCCATGATCAGCATGACCAGTTGCAAGCTGTCGCCGTGATTATCGTATTGCTCAGCTACATCGAAATAGGCATCGGCGTCGTCGAACATGGAATTCGGGAAGGCGTACATGGCTTCGTAGTACGCTTCACTGAATGCCTTGCCTTGGTCGATATCCGCTTGCAGCTCGGCTGAGAAATTGGCCAGATAGTATTCTTCTTTGTCTGCTGTATCCGCCGTGTACCAACCATCGTACATGCTGTAGTCATAAACGATCATCTGATTGGCGGTGAGGTATTCAGCGTTGGCGTCAGTTAGCATCTTTTGGGCCAACACCTCGTTCTTGTTCTGCTCCGAATCGGCCATATTGCCCTGAAATCCAGAGATGGCGGTGAGCACACTAAGGACGGCGATGAGCGATCCCAGAACGATCTCGGAACCTAAAACACGTACTGCTTTCATTGGTGATCTCCTTGTTTATTCAATAAAAGTGGAAACAAAACAGCCATGGGGCTACCACGGCTGTTTTTAGTTTTGGTGGTCCGGGCTTAGCTGCCCAGGTACTTCTCCAGGTTTTTCTTGGTGATGCGATACTCTTTGCCGACCTTCTTGGCTTTCAAGTCCTTGGCCTTGATGGCGGCCAAAACGTCCTTCTCGGACACTTTCAGCCAATTGGCTACTTCGGCGGTGGTCATCACATCGGGCATTTCGGCGGCGGCTTTGCCAGCGGTGGCGCCTTTCAGCGCTTCGCCCATCACATTGCCGATGCCTAACCCGGCGCCAATGCCGGCAGTTAGCCCGGCGCCGCCGCTGGGGTTGGAGGCGGCTTCACGCATAGCATCAGCCGCTTGAAGTTGGGTGTAGGTGGCCGTGTCCAGCAAGCCCATCTCGCGCAGGCCTTCGGCGGTGGTGCGGGCAGGTGTCATGTTAGCGATCACGAAACTCTTCAGCGCCAAACCGCGGGCTTCGAAATCATCGGCGGCCTTGGCGCGCACCGCCGCGCTGATCTCATCCTGGCTGCCGATGATGTCTTGCACCGTTGAATATTTGCCCTTCATCTCGCCAAGCAGGTCAGAAAAACTGCGCAGCAAGCGCGAGCGCAAGTCATTCTCAATATCCACGGTATCGTAAGTGCCTTGAGTGCCCACTACCTGGGTGACGAATTGCTGCGGATCCTCCACCGAATAGGCATAGGTGCCGAATCCCTGCAACAACAGCCAGCCCAGCCCGATGCCGGGGGTCTGCATCACGATGGGCTGCGGGGTTCCCCATTTCCGGTCGAGGAATTCCCGCATGGACACGAAGTAGACTTCAGCGGTAAAGGGACTGCGGCCGTTGAAGGCCACGCCCAGCAGGTTAACCAGCAGGGGGATGTTGGCGGTGGCGATGGTGTGGCGGCCAGCCTTGAACACATCCAGCGCCTTGCCATCCCTGAAAAACACGGCATTCTGAGACTCGCGCACAATCACTTGCGAGCCCAGACGGAAATCGCCAGCGCCGCTTTCCGGGAAGCGGTGCACGATCTCTTCCTTCATCTCGTTTGGATATTCGATTACGTCAAAGATACGGGCCATGCAAGCCTCCTAAATTGCGCCAGTCCCTTTAGGACTGAGCGATGATCACTTCGCTGCGCCGGTCAAAGGTGGAAACCAGGTCGCGGGTCAGGTCGACAAGGGTCTTGATCGGGGTCAAAAGGTCTTCGCTGCC
>DATBWP010000091.1:0-12226 GCA_036514735.1 Anaerolineales bacterium | reverse complement strand
AGAACCATCGCTATCGCGATGAGCGGTAATAGCTAAAGCGGCAAGAGAACGCTTCGCCGGCCAGAGGCGAACTGGTCGGAGCGTATAGCGAAACTCAGCCGAAACCTCCGGCGTTTTCTCTTTAATCGCTTTTCTTTTTGATGGACCTACGCGAGGCTTCGTAGTGCTTGATATAAACGTCTTTGGGAACCCGGGCAATTGTTTCGGCGATCAAATCCAATGGCAGGTCGTCCAATTTCTTGAAGTGCACGCAGGATTTCCCCGTGTCCAGTTTTTTACCCGCAGCCTTGAACCTGTGTTTAAACCACTGCTCCGTGGCAGGGTCGCCATATACGCTGAATAAATAAAGTGAGTTGTAATTCTTTTGGAAAGCCAGAGCAGCGTACCCAAGAGGTTGGGCATTATGTGTTGGGATAATCTTTCAATGGAATGCAATAAGCGATCATGTTCCACTGCATGCTCTCCTGGTATCCTGATGGCAAATTCTTTAGGATAATTTTGCGAACCCCCGCAATAGCATCCCGGCGGTCTTCCGGCAGCTCGCGCAAATATTGCTCCACCGTCTTGGCCTTGCTGGTCACCATAGATCCTCTTTCGTTTTTTTGATTATAGCCGCTCGCAGGCTACTCTCTAACTAGTACCTGAGGTTACAATTCACACATGCCCACAAAAAAGCGCTCCCAGGACTATCTTTTGCGCGGCTCGCTGGCCGCATTGGACCCGGATGTATACGAGCTAACTCAACTTGAGGCCGAGCGGCAATACCGCCGCCTTATCCTTATTCCCAGCGAAAGCAGCGCCCCGCAAGCAGTGCGCGAGGCGCTCTCCTCGGCCTTCCAAAACATTTACGCCGAAGGTTATCCCGATGAAGATTCTCGCCAGCTGCCAGAAGCCGAGCTCCGCGATTACGCCGCGCGCCTGGGGCATTACCGCCGCGAATCAGATCCACGCTATTACAAAGGCGTGGAATATGCCGATGTGCTGGAAGCCTTGGCGCGCCGCCGCGTGGCGGAAACCTTTGCGGCCAACTCCGTATCAGCCGACCAGATCTATGTGAACGTGCAAGCGCTTTCCGGGGGACCCGCCAATAACGCCGTCTACCACGCGCTGGTGCAGCCAGGCGACACGGTGATGGGCATGAACTTGCTGCACGGAGGCCATCTTTCCCATGGATCACCGGTCAATCGGTCGGGCAAATATTACAACATCGTGTCGTACACGGTGAACCCAGATACCGAAAAAATCGATTACGAAAAACTTGCTGAATTAGCGTCCACCCACAAGCCCAAGATGCTCATTGCGGGCTTCTCATCCTATCCATGGGCAGCTGATTGGGCTACGCTGCGGCGGATTGCGGATTCAGTGGGCGCGTACCTCCTGGCCGACATTGCCCACGTGGCAGGACTAATTGCCGCTGGAGTTTATCCCTCCCCTATTGGCTATGCACACGTCATTACCTCGACCACCCACAAAACGCTCAACGGACCGCGCGGGGCGATCATCCTCACCACCGATAAGGCACTGGCCGAGAAGATCGACCGCGCCGTTTTCCCCGGCGAACAAGGCGGGCCGCACGTGAATGTATTCGCCGCCCTAGCGCTCACCTTCAAAATAGCTCGGACGAAAGAATTCAAGGCCTTGCAAGCCCAAGTGGTTAAGAATTGCGCAGCGCTGACCGGTCAACTGCAAGATCGCGGCTTCCGCATCCCCTTTGGCGGCACCAATACTCACCTTGGAAACCTGGACTGCAAATCCGTCAAAGGTGCAGACAGCACGCCGCTCTCTGGGGACCAGGCCGCCCGCATTTTGGACCTAGCCGGCATCGTGGTTAACCGTAACACCATCCCAGGCGATAAATCGGCGCTCAACCCTTCCGGTATTCGTTTCGGCACCCCATGGATTACCCAACGCGGTCTCAAGGAAAAGCAATGCGTGCAGTTGGCCGATATCATCGCCGACGTATTACTGGCTTGCCAGCCTTACCGTGATCGCGCCGCGGATGGTCTGAGCCTGCGCGCCAAAGTTGATTTCAACGTGCTGCAGGACGCAAAACAACGTGTGCGCGAACTAGCCGAAGCCGCCGGAATTGACTTCAAGCCACCCCAGCACAACTACCCTCACTTTTATTACCTCGACGACAAACCCAAGACCAAGTCAGCCTGGGTCGGTTTGGAGATCGGCGGCAGGCACGCCACAGCATTGCTGAACATCACGGTGACCGCCGACATGGATAGCTTGAGCAAAGGTGCAGCTGGCGCGACCCTGCTGCGCACGCCAAGGGGTGAGATCAAAGCCAGCATTAAACAGTTGGCAGCTGACCGCTTCCTCCTGGGCGTACCGCGGGCCAAGTTCGGCTTGGCCGCCGAATGGCTACGCGCCCTCTCCGATGGGTACGTCACCATCGATCCCGAGGACTTGCAACGCAAGGCGCCTGGCCCCGTTGCAGTGGAGGAATCCAGAAATAAAGTTGCGGCTCCAAAGGGCAAACCTAAGGCGGCGCCCAAGCCGTTCGTGATCGGCGGCGAAAAAGGATCGGGGGCTCCGTTGCCGGACTTTGCCTGGCAAGCGCCGGCGGACGCAGCCATCAAGCGAACCCCGCTCTATGAAACCCACGCCGCCCTGGGGGCCAAGCTGGTGCCCTTTGCCGGCTGGGAAATGCCGCTGCGCTACAGCAGTGTGCGTGAGGAACACCTGGCAGTGCGCCAGGCTGCCGGACTCTTCGACGTCGCTCACATGGGTGTTTATGACGCCCGTGGACCTCAAGCTGCCGCCTTCCTCGACTCTGTGTGCGGGAACGACATTACCGACCTGGCAGTTGGCCAATCGTTGTACACGCATTTCATGGACCCGGACGCCAATGTAATTGACGACCTGCTTGTTTACCGCTTGGCCGCCGAGTATTTCCTCATTGTGGTCAACGCAGCCAACGACGACAAGGATTGGGCCTGGCTCAATGCGGTGATCGCCGGAGATGTCTGCGTGGACCGCCAACGCCGCTGGGCTTTGGCCTTCGGGCGAAGTGTGCGCTTGCGCAACCTGCGCGCCCGTTCTTCGGGAAGGGACCAGCGCGTCGACCTGGCGTTGCAAGGACCTAACTCGCGCAAGATCTTATTGGGGCTGTCGGCGAGTTCAGCAGATAAACAGCGCGTCAAGAAAATGAAACGCTTTGGGATCACCCAGGTAACATTGGGCGGGTTTGACCTGATCATCTCACGCACCGGGTACACCGGCGAGCCGCTGTCCTTCGAGCTCTTCGTGCATCCCGATAAAGCTATGGCGCTATGGTCTGCGCTGTTCCAGGCCGGTGAGAAGCATGGCTTGAAACCGATCGGCTTGGGCGCCCGCGATTCATTGCGCATCGAAGCCGGGCTGCCGCTCTATGGCCAAGAGCTGGCTGGGCCGCTGCAGTTAAGCCCCGCTGATGCCGGCTTCCGCACCTTTGTCAAGACCTATAAACCTTGGTTTATCGGCCGGTCAGCCTACATTGCCAAAGAAGAAAAGCGTAAGCGCGAAGTGCTACGCTTCCGCTGCCCGCCTGGGGTGCGCATGGCGCACCTGGGCGACCCGGTGGTGGATAAGGAAGGCAAACATATCGGCGAAGTCACCTCCTGTTCGCTGGACGCAGGAGGCACGCTGACTGGCCAGGCCTGGGTAGATAAGAAACATGGCAAAGAAGGCGCGACCGTTTTCATCTACCAGGGTATGCACGGCAAAGAACTTGGTGGAGCTCAACCGACCCCGGCCACCGTGCTGAGCCGCTTCTAAGAATTTTCTGCCCTAGCCGCAAAGCGCCGGGGTAAACTTGGGAGTATGCCACCAAAAACCAAGTTATCCATCGCCGTCACTTTCCTGCTGACGGTAAGTTTGGCCTGCACCAGCATCACCGAGTTCAGCGGTGTATTGTTCCCGACGGCCATCTCTGCCACGCCTACGCAACGCACCCAGCAACCGTTGGGTTCACCGGAACCTACACCCACCTTCGTGGCTCCCGCTAATCCCTTCCCAGGACCAGATGGCTTGGGGGACCCTTACTTCGAAGACCTCGGCAATGGTGGCTACGATGTGCAGCATTACACCCTTGCCCTTTCTGTGGATCTGGAGAGCAATGAGATTATGGGAACAGCCACGCTCTCAGTGGTGACTACTCAACAGCTCACCAGCCTTAATTTGGAATTTATCGGCTTGCATATTGCCTCCCTCCGCGTAAATGGCACAGAGGCCCTTTACGAGCGCCAAGGCGCCGAATTGATCATCTACCTTCCGCAGCCGGTAACAGCCAACCAATCCCTTGAGATCGAGGTCAACTATCAGGGCACACCGGGTGAAGGGGTGGATCGGGAGCTACTTCCTGAATACTCCGAAGGCTGGCTGTATTACGGTGATGGGGTCATGGTGGCCGGTGAGCCCACCGGCGCCTCCACATGGTATCCAGTAAATGAGCACCCCTTGGATAAGGCCACCTATACGTTCCTTATCAACGTCGCCGAGCCCTATGAAGTAGCCGCCAATGGATTGCTGGTTGAGACCAATGATTTAGGATCTGACCTTACTTACGTGTGGGAGATGCGCGATCCCATTGCCCCCTATCTGGTCACACTGGCCATCGGCGAGTTCGACGTTGAGGAGTCGGCCAGTTCTAGTGGTGTGGCTATACGCAATTACTATGGCGAAGGCGTTCCTCCGGATGTACGGGACGATTTTGTCCTGCAGGACGAAATGATAGATTTCTTTGAGACGGTGTTTGGTCCCTACCCCTTCGAAGCCTATGGTGTGGTGGTGCATGACCTCGATCTCAGCTTTTCATTGGAAACGGCCACTTTAACCGTGATGGGTAATTCTTTTACCTATGAAGAAGTGGTTTCCCACGAGCTCTCCCACCAATGGTTTGGCGACAGCGTTGGCCTGAAATCGTGGAAGGATATCTGGCTCAACGAGGGCTTTGCCACCTATGCCAGCGAGTTGTGGAATGAGCATGCTTACGGACGCGAGGTGTTGGACGAAAACCTGAGCAGTGTGTACGAGGAATTCGCGCTCTACGGTTCGTATTTCGAGAACAGCACGGTAGGTGACCCGGGGCCGGAGGGTTTGTTCGGTTATCCGGTCTATTACCGCGGGGCGCTGACGCTGCACGCCCTGCGCCTGGAGCTTGGCGATCGGGCATTCTTCGATACCCTAAAGACTTACTACGCTCGCTATGCCCACAGCAACGTCTCCACCGAGGATTTCATCGCCATGGCAGAAGAAGTGAGCGGCAGCCAATTGGATGAGTTCTTCGACGGCTGGTTGTATCAGACGAAATTGCCCGATATCCCGCAGATGGGGCTTTTCGCAGCGGACTTTGTAGAAGAATAAAAAGGAATATTTCTATCGGAATGCAAGCGGGGGTTAAGGTTCTGGGAAGACTACATCTTCTTTGCCGGAGAATTTCTCCTCGATTTTTTTAATGACAAAATCTAAGTGATGAGCGCGATTGACAAAATCTAAATCGCCGGAGGGAACGGTGAGCACCGGGCACAGGTCAAACTCTGCCAGCCACTCATCATAGAAACCTTCCAGCAATTGCAGATATTCTGGGGTAATGCCAGCCTCCATCTTGCGGCCGCGGCTGCCGATGCGCTGCATCAGGGCGGCCACCGGGGCGCGCAAGAAGATAAGCAGATCTGGCCAGGGAAGACTTTCAGTGACCATCTGATAGACGCGCTCATAGGTTGCCAGGTCCTCGGCGGTCAGGTCGCCCTGGCGGTGCAGGGCGCGGGCGAAGATGTGGTAATCCTCGTAGATGCTACGGTCCAGGATAGCGGATCGTTCGGCGCGGTAGGCAGCCAGGTGCTGCTGGGCGCGCTGGCCCAGCAAGAAGACCTGCAGGTGAAAGGCCCAGGTCTTCATATCCCCATAGAATTTGCTGAGATAGGGGTTCATTTCGACGTTCTCGAAGCCGGTGCGCCAACCCAGTTTCTCACCCAGCTTTTCAGCCAGGGAAGTTTTGCCGGCCCCAATGTTGCCGGCTACGAGAACGAGGCGTTTTGTTACAGGGCGGTGGGTGGTGGACGGTAGGCGGGTCATGGCGGCCAGCCAAAAGTATACAGGAAGAGTGACAACTCGAATAAAAGAAGTTGTTGTTGTAGTGGTTGGGGGCTTAAGCGGTATGACAACAACTACAACTTCTCCCCCAGGCAGTTGAGCAACGAGCGGCTTATTGCCTTTGCCAGAGCGCTTTGGCGATCAATTCCTGGTCAACAGGCAATTTATCTACTCGCACCCCTACCGCATGGTAAATGGCGTTAGTGATGGCAGGGGTAGTAGGAATGCTGCTCACCTCACCCACCCCTTTGGCTCCGTAAGGACCGTCCGCGGTGGGATGCTCGACCACAATGGAGGTTATTTCGGGGGTCAGCATGATGCCCGGCACACGATAGCGCGCCAGATGGTCGGTGACCACGCGCCCTTCCTGGACAATGAATTCTTCAGTCAGGGCATTGCCCAGCCCCATCATCACCCCACCCTCGACCTGCCCCTGCAAGCCCAGGGGATTAACCACGGTGCCTACATCGCTGGCGGCGATGACACGCAGCACGCGCACTTCGCCGGTGAGGGTATTGACTTCCACCTCCGCCGCCTGGGCAGCGAACGAGAAGGCGAAGTGCATATCACCACCCTCGCCAAGCGGTTGGGTCTTGGGCGCTTCATACTGATACAAGACGCGCGGCTGCTGTCCTTTGGCTTTCATCTCTTTGGCCACGTCGGCCAGCAGCATTGAATGCCCGTTCACATGCACCGATCCCGCATTGAAGCGGATCTTCGCAGGAGCAATATCGTATTTTTCAGCCAGCGTGGCGGTGATGGCGTTGCGTAACGTTTGGGCCGCCAAACGGGCGGCATTACCAGTTACGTAAGTCTGGCGTGAAGCAGTAGTGGGACCGCCGTCAGGGGTCAGATCGGTGTCCATCACCAGGACGCGCACCTGGTTGGGCGGCACCGCCAGCTCCTCAGCGACCACCATGCGCATCACAGTGACCAGACCCTGGCCAAGCTCTGCAGCCGAACTGCGCACTTCCAGGGTGCCATCCTCAAACAACTCCAAATCAGCGCCGGACTTATCCGGCGCGCCGCCGCCCAGGCCGGTGTTTTTGTAGGCGGCAGCCAAGCCCCAGGCGCGCACCAGATGCGGCGCCTGCGGATCCCTTCTGGGTTGGAAAGGCTGTGGGGTGAGCTGACGCATGGCTGCGTTCACTTTGTCCACGCACTCTTTCAGGCCGACCGACTCGCGTAAGGTTTGCCCGGTATTGGTAACCGAGCCAACCTCCAGGGCATTAAGTTGGCGCAACTCCACCGGGTTCATCGTTAATTTTTCGGCCAGCATGTCCATCATCGACTCGACGGCGAAGGCCGATTGCGTGACGCCGAAGCCGCGGAAAGCGCCAGCCGGTGGATTGTTGGTGTACATGGCATAGCAATCAGCGCGCACATGGGGAATGTCGTAGGGGCCGGCAGAGTGGGTGGTGGCGCGGGTCATCACCTTATCGCCCAATGAGGCATAAGCGCCAGTATCCCCGTAGAGCTCAGTTTGCATGGCAACCAGGCGCCCATCCTGCCTGGCGCCCACTTTGATACGGATCTGGGTGGCATGGCGTTTGGGGTGCACCAGCATGCTTTCGTGCCGATCGAAGAGCAACTTCACCGGGCGCCCTGTGGCCTGGGCCAGCAGGGCGGCATGGATCTGCCCGGCGATGTCTTCCTTGCCGCCAAAGCCGCCGCCCATCAATTGGCCCACGATGCGCACACGCTTCTCAGGCCAGTCCAGCACGCGGGCCACTTGAGAGCGGTCCTGGTAAGGGATCTGCGAACCAACGTAGATCTCCATGCGCCCATCCGGCGTGGGCACCGCGATGCTGCACTCCGGCTCGAGGAAGGCATGCTCGGTAATGGGTGTGTGGAAAGTATGCTCCAAAATGAGGTCTGAATCAGCAAAGCCCTGCTCCACATCGCCTTTGCGCACTTTAATGTGCTTGAGCAAGTTGCCCTTCTCATGCAGTCGAGGCACACCTTCCTGGCGAGCTTGCACTGGGTTGCTGATCACGGGTTGCAGCTCAAAGTCGGCCTCGATCAAGTTTGCAGCTTGTTCGGCAAGTTCACCCGTTTCTGCCGCAACGATAGCCAAGGCGTCACCTACATAACGAATACGTTCGCCCTCTCCGATGAGGACCGGCCAATCGAAATAAACCAGGCCGTGGTTGCGCTCGCCGGGGATATCCGCGGCGGTCAAAACGGCAAGCACCCCTGGCAATGACTTGGCCTTGGTTATATCCAGCTTTTTCAAGATGGCATGCGGCACTCCGGCGCGGCGGACTTTGGCAAAGAGCATGCCATCGAATTCGAGGTCATCGGTATACAGCGCCGAACCGGTGACTTTTTCCACGGCATCGGGCCGCACCTGGGTATGACCCACAACGTTGTGGGCGTTGGCAGACGAGGCTATGCGCGGCGGTTTCACCGGCTGGCCGGTGTTTAAAGAACGCGCCGCGGCGAGAATGGCAGACTCAATGCTGGGATAACCCCCACAGCGACACAGGGTGTCTTTGAGCGCGACGCGCAATTCCTCTTGCGAGGGATCTGGCTGGCGCGACAACAAGGCATGGGCGGTCATGATCTGCCCCGGGATGCAGAAGCCGCACTGGACAGCGCCATGTTCGATGAAAGCCTCTTGCAACGGGTGAAGGCTGTGT
This sequence comes from Anaerolineales bacterium, assembly GCA_036514735.1. Taxonomy (GTDB): domain Bacteria; phylum Chloroflexota; class Anaerolineae; order Anaerolineales; family UBA11579; genus JAMCZK01. The sequence goes on along the minus strand of DATBWP010000091.1, from coordinate 3,503 downwards.
GTCTTTCCATTGTGGCCGGCGAATTCTTGCGCCAAACCTTCAATCGACAGAACAGTTTTACCGGAGGCCCGCTGGGCTGGGTACATGCACGCCAACACCGGCTCGCCATCCACCAGTACGGTGCAGGCCCCGCATTCTGATTCTTCACAGGCGACCTTGGTGCCGGTCAAGCGCAGGCGATTGCGCAACAGGCCCGCCAGGGTTTCCCCCGCCTGGGCGGTCAGCGTGTGGAACTTGCCATTGACGTTGAGCGTAAATTGATCGTTCATGTTCAGCCTTAGCCCGCCCGGTTCCAGGCGGTTTCGAGAGTATCTGTAAACAAAGACCCTACCAAGTGGCGGCGATATTCGGAGCTGGCGCGCAGGGGGCTGGAGCGGAAACCTACGTGAGCTAACAAGGCCTCCAGGCCGCCGTCCCGCGAAGCAGGATCCAGACTCTTTCCACGCAAGGCCTGCTCGGCATGCACAGCTCGCCACGGAATGGCTGCCCCCGGCCCTACTGCGATGCGGATATCTTCAACGGTATTCTTCCTGCGCGAAAGCTGGACGGCCAGATTGATGATAGGCAGCGCTACACCCTGGGGGCGCATGATGCGTTTGAAGCAAGAGGCTTGTTGAGCCTCCATCAAGGGCAGGGTAAAACCAACCAACAATTCTTCGCCGCGCTTGAGCGCAGATTTGCCGGGTCCAAGGAACAGGTCGCTTAGCGGCACCTGGCGTAAACCGGTACTGTCAGCGATCTCGGCTTGGGCATCCAAGGCCAGCAAAGCGATGGTGCCATCCGCGGCCGGGAGGGCATGCGCCACGTTGCCACCCAGGGTGGCCACATTGCGCACCTGCGGCCCGCCTACCAGATCGCAAGCTTCCACCAGCGCCTGAGCATGCTGCCCCACCAGCGGGTGGCGCGCAATGCGGTTCAGCGGCACAGCCGCGCCGATGAACAAAGTTTCCTGCCGCAGTTCGAGTTGAGTTAACTCAGGGATGGTGGTCAGGTCGATTAGGGTGTGAACTGGGGCATGGCGGCCTTGCTGCAAATCCAGTAGCAGGTCGGTTCCGCCGGCAATGGGGACCGCCGCTCCTGGCGAAGAATTCAGCGCCTGGATGGCCTCAAGGATGGAACGCGGACGGAGATACTGCTGCCATAGGTTCATGGTGGTGCGACCTTTATAAGGACGGCGGCACTTTTCGAGGGGAAAGCGCAGTTGCCTGCGTTACCCACGCCGCTGAAGATTAAGCTTGCAGCGACCACCGAACCAATGGAATTGAATTGTACTATATCCTAATTGCGACTGCTTCCTTTTTCCGGATGCACGCCAGCCATGAGCAAGCCCAAGGTTTCGGGTGTGGCATCCTCACGCGGCAAGATATCCATGATCTGGCCTTCGTAAATGACAGCGATGCGATCGGAGAGGGCCAGGATCTCGTCCAGGTCTTCGGAGATGAGCAAGATGGCAGCGCCGGCGGCGCGCTGTTCCAAGAGCAGGCCACGTACGTATTCGGTAGCGCCGATATCCAGACCGCGGGTAGGCTGAGCGGCGACAATGGCGCGGGGTTGGCGCGCCAGCTCACGGGCCAGCACCATCTTCTGAATATTGCCGCCGGACAGGCTTTTGGCGGGAGTCTCGCGCGAAGGAGTCTTCACATCGAATTGGCCGATCAAGTTGTCAGCATGCTTAGAGATCTTGCGCAAATTCAGAAAGCCGGAACGGGAGAAAGGCGATTTATGGTGTTCTCTCAAGATCAAATTTTCCGAAACGGTAAATTCTTTGATCATGCCATCGCGCATGCGCTCCTCAGGGATATAGGAGAGCATGCGTTCGGTCAGTTCATCGACGGGCAGTCCGGTGACATCCTGCCCTTCCAGGAGGATCTGTCCCTCGGTGGTCTTTCTCAAACCGGTGATGACTTCAGCCAGTTCTCGCTGGCCGTTTCCGGAAACACCGGCAACGCCGAGGATCTCCCCCGAATGCACCTGGAGGCTAACCTGGCGCAGGCCGGGCGTGCCGCGGTCGCTGCCACAGCAGGCTGCCTTTAATTCCACGCGCACGGGGCCGAGTTCCACCGTTTTGTGCTCCGGAGTGAAGATAATTTCGCGCCCCACCATCCAGTTAGCCAGATCGCGTTTGGTGGTTTCGGCGGTCGGGCGCGTGCCGATCTTGCGCCCATCGCGCAAGACGGTCACCCGGTCGCTGATCTCCACGACTTCATGCAATTTATGGGAAATGAAGATCAAGGCATGCCCATCCTTGACCATCTGGTGCATAATGACAAAAAGTTCATCCACCTCTTGCGGGGTTAGCACGGCGGTGGGTTCATCCAGAATAAGCAGGGCTGCGCCCCGGTATAAAGCCTTGATAATTTCAACGCGTTGCTGCTGACCTACGGATAATTGCCAGATATAAGCATCCGGATCGATCTTCAGGCCGTACACGCCGGCCAATTCCAGGATGCGTTTTGAAACGTCCTCCAGGTCGGTGAGCGGGCCGCGCTTGGAGGGCACCCCCAAGGCCACGTTTTCCGCAACGGTGAGCGTGGGCACCAGCATGAAATGCTGGTGGATCATGCCGATCCCCAAGTTGATCGCGTCCGTGGGAGAGCTGATATTGACGGACTTGCCATTTATCAGGATCTCGCCTTCATCCGGATGATACATGCCGTACAGGATCTTCATCAAAGTGCTTTTGCCGGCGCCGTTCTCGCCCAGCAGGGCATGCACTTCGCCGGCATGCAAGTCGAAATCCACCCGATCGTTGGCCAGCACGCCGGGGAATCGTTTGCTGATGCCCTTCATTTCGAGGGTATCGACCTTATTACGAAGTACGATGGCTTCGCTCATCTTGTTTGGTCCATGTAGGGGGCCTGACAGGCCGTCAAGCTGGCCTGTCAGGCCTTTGTCGCTTCTACTTACCTCTAGGGCAGAGTGATGGTGATGGAACCGTCAATGATCCCAGCAATGGTCTCGTCCGCAAGAGCCTGAGCTTCTGCGGATAAGGCAAAGTCGGGGTTGAATTCGATGACCTCGCCACCATTCTCAAGATCGATGACGAAGGACTGGCCGCCCATGGTCCCGTCCTGGATGAGCGCGATCATCTCGGTCAACACAACCTCCCAGTGATACACCTGGCTGGCAACCACAACGGTGGGAGCCAACGAGGTTTGGTTGGATTGCGTGCCAAACCAGAGCACATCGTTCTCTTCAGCCTTGCCGATGGCGCCAACCACCATCTGGGCAGTGCCGGTCAACACATCGGCGCCTGCGGCGATATGGGTGGTGGCCGCTTCAGAGGCCAGCGCGGTATCAGAGAAGGAGCCCGTGTAGGTGACGGAAACTGTGAAGGTCGGGTCGGTGGCCAGCACGCCGGCTTTGAAACCGTCCACATACAGCTTGGCGTCGCCGGTTTCGATGGGACCGATCACGCCGATGGTCTTGCTGGTGGATAGAGTGGCTGCAATCACGCCGTTAACGTAGCCGCCTTCTTGGGAAGCCGCTTCATAAGCAAAGAT
>DATBWP010000090.1:0-7760 GCA_036514735.1 Anaerolineales bacterium | reverse complement strand
ACCGCGACCTAGCCGATGGCCTCCAGCGCGCCTTCATCCACGCCTTTCGTGTGCGCCCCGAATACCGCCGAGCAGGACTGGGCAGCCGCCTGATGCAGCATACCGAAGTTGACCTGCTCCAGCGTGGTTTCCGCTGGGCTTTCCTGCATGTAGCCCGCGAAAACGAATTGGCCATCCGTTTTTACGAACGCTGGGGCTACCGCCGGCTCTCGCAAATCTCGGGCGAGTGGTCCTACGAAGATCCCCAAGGCCTGCTTCGCCATGAGTCTGAGCCCGGCTGGCGCATGGGAAAGCTGCTCACCAGTCCGCCTTCCTGGTAACCGAGTTCTGCATTCCCTCCCTGTTCATTGCGAGCGGAGCAGTCCAAGGTCTTGCCAATCCGTTTTTTTGGTGCTACAATTTCCCTGTTCTGTAGTACCCATAGTAGCTTCACCGGAAAGTGGGCAACCCCCACTTTTTCGTTTAGGTAGGCATATTTGGGTGCTCAAGGAGTTATCGCAGCAATGAAAAAAGAATTCTCCCTGGCTTTCAACGAGGTCCTCGACGATAAACAATTACCCCGTGAGGTAATTCTGCAAGCCGTCAAAGATGCCCTTGTCCAGGCCTATCGCAAGACCGTCACCGCCTCAACCGCCCAGTTCATTGATGCCAAAATCGATGAACAAACCGGCGAGGTGCATATCTTCGCCGAAAAAGAAGTCGCCGAAGAGGTACAGGATGACCGCACCGAAGTGACCCTGGAAAAGGCCCGCCAGGTGGACCCGAAAGCAAACCTCGGCGATATTGTGGTCGTCGAGACCACGCCCGAGAATTTCGGCCGCGTGGCCGCCCAGACCGCGCGCCAAATGATCCAACAGCGCATCCGCGAAGCGGAACGCGAGGCCCAAAAGGAATATTTCTCTCAGTTGGTTGGCGAAGTGGTCAACGGCATCGTGCAGGCTTCCAATCCGCACATGATCACCCTGGCCCTGGACCGCAAAGCTGAGGGCAAGATGCCGCGCAGCCAGCAGATCCCCGGCGAGCGTTTCCGCGTCCACGACCGCGTGCGCGCCTTGCTGCTCGAAGTCAAAGACACCACCCGCGGCCCGGAGATCATCCTCTCCCGCGCTCATCGCGATTTCTTGCGCCGCCTGCTCGAAGATGAAGTCCCCGAGATCTATCAGGGCCTCGTGGAGATCCGCTCGATTGCCCGCGAGCCCGGCTACCGTTCCAAGGTAGCGGTTTCCGCGCTGCAAGCCGGCATCGACCCGGTGGGCGCCTGCGTCGGCATCCGCGGCGTGCGCATTCAAGCTATCGTGCGCGAACTGCACGACGAAAAGATAGACGTCATCGAATGGAATTCTGACCCGGCCCAGTTCATCGCCAAAGCCCTCAGCCCGGCGCGTGTAACCGGCGTGTATCTGGAGGAAGATTCCGGCGGCAGCAAGACCGCCACGGTGGTCGTTCCTGAAGACCAACTAAGCCTTGCCATCGGCCGCGATGGCCAAAATGCACGTCTGGCGGCCAAGCTCACCTCCTGGCGCATCGACATCAAGAGTCTCAGCGAGGCGGCCGGTGATGCGCTGCATAAAGCTCAGTCCGACGCCGCTTTCTTGGAACAGAACAAAGATCTGGTGGATGTCTTGCCGCAAGTCGAAACCGCCCTGGCAAAGAAAGCCGAAGGCCGCCCAGTCACTCCCGAGGAGTACAGTTTGCTTGGGCGTTTTGTTGATCGCATTGAGCGCGGCGCTCAATATCGCCGCGAAGCCGAATTGGATGCCCAGCTTGAGCAACGCGCCGCATTGGAAGCCACCTTACCCAAGGGCGCCTTCACCATTCCTTTGGAGGAGTTGGGTCTCTCGCCCAGCCTGGCCATCAAGATCAGCGGCGAGGGTTACTCCACTATCGGTGACTTGATGCTGCAATTGAAGGTTGATCCCGATCGCATTCTGGCGATCCCTGGCGTGGGACCCAAAGCCATGGATGCCATTCAGCAAGCCTTGGATGCCTTCAAGTTCCCCGAGGTGGCCAAACCCGAAGCAGCGCCAGTCGCTGCGGTGGCAACGCCCGAGGTCGAAGCCCAGGAAGAAGCCGAACTTGAAATGGACGAGGAAGGCGCAGAGAAACCCGTCGAACTCTCTGAAGAAGACGAGCGTTTATTGGCGCAGATGCAGGGCGGCCCGGCCCCAGAGGCCCCCGTTCAGCAGCCTTCCGTGGAGGAGATTTTCGCCCGCAGCGCCGAGCAGCTATTGGGCGCCAAAGCTGTCAAGGCGGCTAAAGAGGCCAAAGCTGCCCAAGCCGATCCGGCCGCCTTGGAAGAAGAAAAGAAAAAGAAGAAAGCCAAGAAGAAGAAATTCCGCGAACTGGAATACGATCCGGAATCGGATGTGACTTTCATTAAGCGGCGCAAAGATGAATGGGAAGAGAATTAAGTTGCTAAGCAGCTGTTTGCAGGGTCTTCCCGCGCGCCATGGCTAAAAAAAAAGCTCCTCGCCGAGCTAAACACGTCCCGCAGCGCACCTGTGTGGCCTGCCACACCGTGCAGGCCAAAGGCGCCTTGGTGCGCCTGGTGCGTACGCCCGATGGCGTATTCCCGGACCCGCAAGGCAAACGCCCTGGCCGCGGCGCTTACCTGCATAACCGGCCCGAATGCTGGGAAACGGGTTTAGCTGGTTCCTTGGCGCATGCCTTGCGCACCACGCTTACCGAGGCCGATCAGCAGCGCCTGAGAGAATTTTTTAGCCGGAACCGCAACGAAGGCTGAGTTCGGGCAGAGAAGCTTGGTAAAATAGCTAGTCTAAATAAGGGGATAGTTTTAGGCTGGGAGTTTACACCAGCCTGGGGGTAGGGGAAGAAAGGAACGATAGCGATGACCGAGAATGTAACCGAGAAACAACCCAAGACCATTGAACTACCGTCCAACCTCACCGTGCGTGAACTGGCGGTTCTATTGGAAGCCAGCCCCATCCAGATTATCAAGGTCTTGATGGCCAATGGGGTGATGGCAAACATCAATCAGCAGATCGACTTTGATACCGCTGCGATTGTGGCTTCCGAGTTGGGCTTTGAAGCCAACCTGCAGCAACTGGCCCAGCTCGAGGCCAAAGACGTGGGCGAGGTGCCCTTGTGGCGCCAGTTGATTGCCAGCGAAGACAAGAAGAATCTCGTCGCCCGTCCCCCCGTGGTCACCATCCTGGGTCACGTGGACCATGGCAAGACCACCTTGCTGGATGCCATCCGTCAGACTTCGGTGGTTAGCGAAGAAGCCGGCGGTATCACCCAGCACATCGGCGCTTATCAAGCGCGCCACAAAGACCGCCTGATCACCTTCCTGGATACCCCTGGTCATGCTGCCTTTACCGCCATGCGCTCGCGCGGCGCTCAGGGCGCCGACTTGGTCATTTTAGTAGTGGCTGTCGACGCCGGCGTGATGCCACAGACCAAGGAAGCCCTGGCGCACGCCCGCGCCGCTCGCGTGCCCATCGTGGTGGCTTTGACCAAAGTCGATAAGCCCAACGCCAATCCCGAACGCGTCAAGAAGCAATTAGCTGACAACGGACTCATCCCCGATGATTGGGAAGGCGACACGATCGCGGTGCCTGTTTCTGCCAAGCAGAAGCAGGGACTTGAAGATCTGCTCGAAGCCATTCTGCTGGTGGCCGATAACACCGAGATCCTGGCCAACCCCAAAGGCCAGGTCATCGGCACCGTGATCGAATCCGAACGCGACCCTTCCCGCGGTGTGATCGCCACTCTGCTGGTACAGAACGGCACCTTACACCTGGGCGACATCGTCGTGGTGGGTACCACCTACGGGCGCCTGCGCGCCATGTTCGATTTTGCCGGCCAAAAAGTGGAAGAAGCCGGACCATCCACGCCCATTTCTGTATTGGGCCTCAACGATGTGCCCGCCGCCGGCGAACCGTTCCGCGTCGTGGAATCCGAACGCGAAGCGCGCAGCCTGGTGGCCGATCGCAGTGAAAAGGAAAAACAAGAAAAGAGCGGCGGCGCACACACACTTACTCTGGAAAGCATGTTCGAAGCCTTCCAGGCCGGTCACGTGCGCGAACTGCGCCTGATCATCAAGGCCGATGTGCAAGGCTCCCTGGAACCGATCGTTTCATCCCTGGAGCAGATCAGCGCAGGCGACAAGGTGGGGGAGATTGGCGTGCACATCCTGCACACCGGCACCGGCAATATCAGTGAGAGCGATATTGCCCTGGCTGCCGCGTCCAAAGCCATCGTGATGGGTTTCAGCGTCCAGGCGGACAGCGCCGCTCTGCGCAAAGCAGAAACCGAAGGCGTCTCCATCCGCCTTTATGACATTATTTACCGCATGACCGAGGATGTGGAAAAGGCCCTCAGGGGCATGCTGGAACCCGAATTGAAGGAACGCGTTCTGGGCAAGGCCGAGGTGCTGCAGATCTTCAAGATCAGCCGCTTCGGAAAGATCGCCGGCTGCCGCGTGCTGGAAGGTGAGCTGCGCCGCAATGCCATGGTGCGTGTCCTACGCGATGCCAAGGTCGTGTTCGATGGCGAGCTCACCTCCCTGAAACACGAGAAAGACGACGTCAAAGAGGTGCGCGCCGGGTTTGAGTGCGGCATCAATCTCAAGGAATTCGACGATTTCAAACCGGGCGATCTCATTCAATGTTACATCCGCGAGTTGGTCGCGGTCCAATAACAGGAGCAGACCCGCTTCGTTTGCTATGCCATTGGGGTTTTGAAATGGTCTCTCAGTCTCGCGCCGCTCGCATTGCCAAAGGCATTCAAGAAATGCTTGCTGAGCTATTGCTCTTTGAGGTGACCGATCCACGCCTGCGCGGTGTGTATGTCACCGATGTTCGCGTGGACCGCGAGCTGGCCCAGGCCTCTATCTTTGTCTCCGCCCTGGAAGGCGCCGAGCGCAGCCCAGAGATCCTGGCTGGGTTGCAGCATGCCTCCGGGTACCTGCGCACCCAGTTGGCGCAGCGCAGCCAATTGCGTGTTTTTCCCCGCCTGCGCTTCGAATGGGATACTACCCCCGAAGCTGCCGAGCGCATCGAAAGCCTGATCGCCTCATTGCATAAGGAACAGCAAACCAAACCAGAAGGGAAATCCAGTGGATAGGAATTTACTGCAGCAAGTGCGTCAACGCCTGGAAGGTGCGCAACGCATTTTGATCGCTTCGCACGTCCGCCCGGATGGCGACGCCGTTTGCTCCGTGCTGGGTCTGGGCTTAGCCTTGCAAGCCCAGGACAAGCAGGTCCAGATGGTGCTGGCCGACGGCGTGCCGGCTGGCTTTGAACACCTGGCCGGTGTGGAGCAGATCGTCCGGCGCGCAGCCTCTCCTGTGGATCTGGTTGTCAGTGTGGATGCCGCCGCTCCTGACCGTATGGGAGAAGCCCTTAACGGATTTCTCCAGGCGGACATAAATATCGATCATCACGTGACCAATACTCGTTTTGCCACAATTAACATCATCGATCCAGGCTCTGTAGCCACCTGCGCTATGCTGGCCGAGGCTTTCCCTGAACTGGGTTTGTCGTTTTCGCCTGCTGTGGTGGATGCGCTGCTCACTGGCCTGCTCACCGACACGATGGGTTTGCATACCTCCAACATGAATCCGCAGGCGCTGCGCATCGCCGCTGACCTGGTGGAAAAAGGCGCCGACCTGCCCATGCTTTACGAGCGTGCCCTCCTGCGCCGCTCCTTTGAAGCCCTGCGCTATTGGGGAGCCGGCCTCTCCAAGCTGCAACGCGAGGGCGGCCTGGTGTGGACCTCGCTTTCCCTGGCCGAGCGCAAGGCTAGCGGGTACACTGCCAACGATGACGCCGAATTGGTCAACAACGTTGCCTTTGTGGCCGGGGCGGTTATCGTGGTCTTGTTCATCGAGCAGGTGAATAACGAGGTTAAGATAAGCTGGCGTAGCCAGGGCGATGTGGATGTTTCCAAGATCGCCGCCCAGTTCGCCGGCGGGGGCCATGTGCCTGCTGCCGGGGCCGTAGTCCAGGGCAGTCTGGAAGAAGTGCAGCACCGCGTCTTGCAAGCCACCCGCGCCGTGCTGCAAAGTGTGCCGGTTTAGATCCCTATGTCATTTTTAGTTCATATCACGCCAAAGGGTATTAACAAAAGGACGGATCGCTGAATGCAAAATCATTTTAGTTCCTCAGGGGAAAGCCGAGGTTATATGGACCAAAACGCGACCAATCTGGTTTCTGGTGTCCTGGTGGTCGATAAGCCCGTGGGCTTGACTTCCCACGATGTCGTGCAGATCATCCGCCGCGGCACCGGCATCCGCCGCGCCGGCCACACCGGCACGTTGGACCCGCGCGCCTCAGGCGTGCTGGTCGTGCTGATCGGCCCGGCCGTGCGTCTCAGCGAATTCGTGTCCGCTGAGGACAAGCGCTACCAGGCCACCATTCGCCTGGGCTCATCCACGGATACCTATGACGCCGAAGGCATCACCCAGGAACCCGAGGTCCAGGTCAACGTGACCAAAGAGCAGTTCACCGAACTGCTGCAGGAATTCGTGGGCGAGATCGAGCAGACCCCGCCGCCTTATTCCGCCGTCAAAGTGCAAGGCCAGCGCGCCTACGACTTGGCGCGCCGCGGCGAGGAAGTCGACCTGGCCCCGCGTATCATCCATGTGCACAGCCTCGAGTTGCTCGAGTGGGCCTCCCCGGAAGTGGTGGTGGATGTGCATTGCTCCTCCGGCACCTACATTCGTTCGCTGGCTAATGACATCGGCGAGAAGTTGGGCATCGGTGCCCACCTGGTAGGCCTGCGCCGCACACGTAGCGGCCGTTTCACCCTGCGCGATGCCGTTTCTCTGCGCCGCCTGCGCGAAGCTTTTGAGACCGGCACCTGGGCGCAATTTCTCATCCCGGCCGCGGAAGCGCTGGCCGACTGGCCCGCCATCGAATTGGATGCCGAAATGCTGGAGAAGGTGCGCAACGGGCACCGCATTCCCGCCAAGGAAGGCGACCACGGTCTGGCCCGCGCCGTGAGCGAGCAGGGAGACCTGGTAGCTGTCCTCGAAGTGGACGGCAACGAATGGCAGCCGCGTAAAGTCTTCATGTCCTAACCGGCCGTTTATGCAGCAGCTGCCTTCGCTGCAAGGTGCGCAGCTTAGTAAGACTTGGCTCACCATCGGGGTCTTTGATGGCGTGCACCTTGGTCATCAGAAAATATTAAAGGATCTGACTGCCGCAGCCCATGCCCATGGAGTTGCGGCAGTTGTGCTTAGTTTCTTCCCTCATCCGGTAGAAGTCTTGCATGCGCCGGTGCATTATTTCTATCTCAGCAGCCCTGCAGGCAAGGCCGAACACATCGCCGCCCTGGGTGTCGATACCCTCATCACTCAGCCCTTTTCCCCCGCCCTGGCCCACACCCCCGCCCGAGACTTTGTTTACCTGCTGTCCAGCCGCTTAGGCATGCAGCAGTTGTGGGTGGGGCATGATTTTGCTTTGGGCCACAACCGCGCCGGCAATATCCCCGCCCTGATCGAATTCGGGAAGGAAATGAACTTCACTGTACATCCGGTGGATCCAGTGCGGTTAAACGGTGAAATCGTTTCCTCGTCCCGCATTCGCGCCCTGTTGGGTAAAGGCAACGTGGATGAAGCCGCCCGCCTTCTGGGCCGCCCCTATTCGCTGAACGGCGAAGTGACGGGTGGGGCCGGGCGCGGCCGGGGCCTGGGCATCCCCACAGCCAACCTGGCTTTGGGAAATAAACGTGCGCTGCCCGCCTCGGGGGTCTACGTTACCTGGGCAACCTTGGGTAACCGGCGCTGGGGTTCC
>DATBWP010000089.1:0-2804 GCA_036514735.1 Anaerolineales bacterium | reverse complement strand
CCCTGGAGATCGGGTGGAGGGCAAGCGCAAAGGCGGGGCAAGGCAAACCTCGCCTCAATTTAAGGATTGGCGAAGGCCTGGCTGCGTTTAACTGCTCTTACGGGTTTCGTGATGGGCGTGGGCAGACTCTATCTCTGCGGCACTTAAAACACGCATCATTTCTGTAAATTGTTCGCGAGTGAGCTCACCCAGGGCATACCGTCTCTTCAAAATATCAAAGGGCGAAGGCTGCGGAGCATTGACGTGCGCGTCATTATGCTCCGAGTGCGCCATCATATGAGGCATCATACACATCATGTCGATCTCCTTTTCTTTAAGCAATTACCATTATCTAAGAGCCTGCTTTTAAATCTTTCTTGAGCAGTTCGTACTCTTGGCGGCTGATCTCTCCGCGGGCATAACGCTGGCTGGCGATCTCAAGCGGAGATAGGTTATCCTCATTTTTTGGACTCTGGTAACCACCTCTGGCCACCATGCCCACTGCCCACACCACCAGGACGATGAGCGCCACCCAGAATAAAACCATGAAGATCATGCCAAATCCCATTCCAATCATAGCGTTCACTCCTCAGCCAGATCTGAAAGCATTTTCTTATATTGTTTGCGATTGAGATCGCCCCGCGCATAGCGGGCCTGTAACACTTCTTTTGCGGTGAGCAGTGATCCAGGGCGTCTTCCGGTTATCTCATAGGCAGGGAAGATGCGACGAACAAGCCAGGCGATCAGTAGCACGATGCCAATGATGGCAACAAGGGTTATCACCAGATTCAATAGCAGGTCGAGCCAGCCATAGCCTGATCCCCAAAAACCCAGGCCACCACAATTCCACATCATATTGGTCTCCTTTTGTATTTGAGCAACTCAAGTCTAGCAAGCGGCGCCAGACCCATTAGGGACGGATGTCCCCTGGAGGCAAGCAATTTGTCCCCCCGGAGCATTTCATGTTACCGATTTCACAAACAATGACAGCTAATATCGAGCCGCCATCTTAATTGCCGTTCTTAAAGTTGATGCAAGTATGCGAACTTTACATATCCCCAAGCTTGTTGGTGCGTTCAACCATCTCGCGGGGCTTAAGCTCGAGGGGCTTCTTTTTGATAAAATGGTAGAGACTGTCGAGCTGAATGGGGTAGTCGAGAGAGCCGATTGGGCGAAGGCCCAGGATCAGATCAATGAAGCGAAGCAAAAGAGTTAACTTTTCCAAATTGGGCGCTTTGGTGCCCAGCTTCAATGAGGCACGCCGGCTGCCGGCGGTATTGCGCGTGTTGCAGAAGGTAGAAGGGATTGACGTGCTCTATTGCGTGGACGATGGCTCCACGGACGGCACTCCCGAGCTCATCCGGCGAGAGTTTCCGAAGGTGAAACTGCTGGCCCTGCCCCGCAACCGGGGCAAGGCCGCGGCGGTGCGGGCGGCGGCGCAAAAAATGGGCTGCCCGTATGTGATGACGATCGACGCCGATCTGCAGCGGCTTAACCGCAAGGACCTCGAAGCCGGGATCCGCGAAGTGCGCGCCAACCCAAACATCGACATGCTGCTGTTCGTGCGGTTGCCCGAAGTATGGTGGGCGCGCCTGGTGCGCGGCAACGATCTGTTCAGCGGCGAGCGGATTCTGTTACGGGAGGATTTGTTGAAGGCCATCCGCAGCAAACCGGTGCAGGGCTACCAATTGGAAGTGGCCATCAATCAATTCATGATCGAACACAAGAAGGTGGTGCGGCGCATGCCGTTGCACTGCCAGCCGGTGCTGGCAGCAAGGAAAGTGGGCTTGCGCGCCGGCTCGAAAAAGGAACTGGGGATGGTAAGGTCTATCTTTGCCTATGTCGGCCTGGGCGGGTTCCTGCGGCAGTTCTTCTGGTTTCCCCCATTTAGTCGAGTGACTAGAGTAAATAACCACATCCACTCATAAAGTTCTACCGTTCCCGCCGGCGCCAAACCGGCTTAAGGCTGGCTGGTGGCCTGTTTTACGTAACGGTCGAAGAAATCGATCGAGCGCAGCAGAGCGCCAGTGAAGTTCAACGAAATATTGTGGTCATCCCCATCGTAAATAAATAGCTCAGCAAGATGCCCGGCCTCACGCACTTCAAGGGCCAGGTTGAACGAAAACTCAGCGGGAACGGACTCATCCGCCGAACCGTGATGCAATTGCAAGGGGCCGGAGAGATCGGCTAAATATGTATTGGCCGAGATCGAAGCCCAGAAATCCGGGTCGAGTTCAGGAGGGCCATAGGATTGCATCAGAGGGCGGGTGCCGAAACGTGGGCGGCCAGCTACGTCGGCCATGTCGACATAGCTGGCCACCACGCCGGCCCAGATCACGCCAGCCTTGATGTCCGGGCCCACCACCATAGCGCGCAGCGTGATATAGCCGCCCATGGAATGGCCCCACATGCCGATACGTTGCGGGTCAGCTTCAGGGTACGCCTTGAGGGCCGCCAGCGCGTTGAGCACGTCGATCACATAATCCGGCCGGTTATAGGCGCCGCGGGCCAGGCCTTCGGAGTTGGCGTGCCCGCGGTAATCAGGGCGGAAGACGATATAGCCGCTGCGGGCAAAGCCATCCACATAGGCCACATAGCGTGCAGTGGTTTGGTAAATCTCGGGCGGGATGTAGCCGTGATTGAAAATAATGACCGGCCAGCCGGTTGAGGGCTTTTCGCCAAAGGGAATGGTAAGCAGGCCGTACTGCTTCAAACCGTCCGACATGTAGGAAGCGATGTAGCGATAATAATTGGGGCCAGGATCTAAGGTCTGTTCGATCACCAAATCCGAAGTCGGATAGTCGCGCTCGCGCAGGTATTCGATC
>DATBWP010000088.1:0-6080 GCA_036514735.1 Anaerolineales bacterium | reverse complement strand
TCGCGTACCCGGGCGCGTGGGGACGCATCACGGCTTCATCTTAGGATCGTCCCGTTGGATGTCCAGGCTGCATGGCCGATTAACCAACTCTCGGGTATGCAGCGTGATGGTGGCCGTTTCTGCCCAGGTGCGCGAACATGCAATCCGAGTGGAAAAAGCAAAAGACAGCAAGTTGGTCGTCATCCAGAATGGCATCGAACCGTTGGCGCAAACAGTCGGGACGATAATGGATCGGGAAACCATACGTGAACAGTTGGGTGTCTCGGCAAACGGACTCCTTTTGCTCACGGTGGGCCGGCTCACGGTTCAAAAGGGGCATACGGTTTTATTAGATGTCATTGCGCAGATAGCCTCGCGCTATCCCCGGGCTCTATTTGCATTCGCTGGCGATGGCCCGCAACGTTCCCACTTAGTGGCCCAAGCGGCGCGTTTAGGAATCAGCGACCGCGTACTCTTTCTCGGCGTACGCACAGATGTTGCCAATTTACTGCAGGCCGCCGATATTTTTGTGCAGCCCTCGTTATCGGAAGGTTTATCTATCGCTTTGTTGGAAGCGTTATTCGCGGGATTACCGGTGGTGGCCACGCGGGCCGGGGGTGTGGTGGACGTAGTTGAGAACGGGGAGAGTGCGCTGTTAGTGCCCACCGGGGATGTGCAGGCGCTGGCGACAGCTCTGGGGCAAGTGCTGGATGACGCGAGCTTGCGCAAGAGACTTGCGCACACCGGTCAAGCGCGTGCCCAAGCAAACTACAGTATTGAGAAAATGTGCAAGGCTTACGAAAACCTGATGAAGGGGTTATTGCTTGGCACCTAAAAAGAAAACCCGTAAGGCGAAGTCCGCCGCAGGATTGAATGCCTTCATTCTAGCTGGCGCAATCTTGCTGTGTTTATTGGTTGCCATTGAATTGTTCAACCTGGGCTGGGGTTCCGGATCTTGGTTGGGCAGGTTTTCGCTCAAGTGGACTCTGACTTTGTCACTGGTTTATGTACCCCTCCTGGCGTTTTTGGGATTGTTAGCTACCGCTCTGTATTTTCCCCAACGACTGGTTAAGACTCAAAAACATTTTTTCCGTTTTAGGCAAGGCCTCGGTAAGTGGCGTTGGCCTTTACTTATCTTCGTCCTTCTGTTTCTAGCCTGGTTTATTTTTTATTCCGCTTGGGGTGGGCTCTTTATGGGTTTGTTTACCCGTGCGTTTCTTTTCCTATTAGCTTTAGGCCTGACTACCATCCTACTCACGAATCACAAAACCCAGCTGTTCGAATGGCGCTCTTTGCTATTTACCGGCCTCTTGGCAGGCACCGTCCTCGCTCTGGCTGAATCTCTGGTCTTGGTTACCGATTACCCATTTGCTTTGCATTGGTCGGAGGGCAACCGGCTATGGGACTACTCGGTCGCTTTTGGCCGCGATCGGTACTACTACTCGGGGGCAGAACCTATCTTTGCCTGGATCGACGCTGGGCGCCAGACCCTGTGGGGCCTGGTCTTTCTCATCCCGGGTACCCCCATTTGGTTGGTACGTCTCTGGAGCGCCATCCTGGTTACCGTCCCGTACGCCCTACTAGGCTGGGTAGCCTTCCGACCCTTGGATGGCAGGCACGAACAATGGCTGGCAGCGGGATTGTGGTCGCTTATCTTCTTGAACCAGGGGCCGATCTATACGCCTCTGGTTTTAGCCGCCACCCTGGTGGCCCTGGCGCGGCGCAAACCGATCTGGTTGGCGCTGCCATTGGTGTATTTGGCCGGCCATTATGCCGGGCTAAGCCGCTTTACCTGGCGTTTTGCGCCCGCCATTTGGGCGGTATTGTTGAGTTTTGGGGATGCTGTCCTGGCCAACGGAAGGTTGATCTGGCGCGATTGGCTGCATGCCCTTGCTCTGGGTCTGGCCGGTATATGGAGCAAGGGGTTGCCCATCCTGGTAGGCATTGTCCTCGGTTTATTTCCTTTTTTGGCCGCGGGAGATGTTGCACCGCAAGATACCGGCGGGGCGGGTGGCACGGTGGAAACCCTGCAAGGTTTGCAAGCTGTTTCCACCCACCAACCTTTTTTGTGGGAGAGATTATTCCCTAACGACATTTATGCCCCCGGCATTTTGCTGGGCTTGGCCTTTGCTACCCTGCCATTGATCCTGCTGATGGTCTATTTAATTCGAAGGGGATATTGGAAGACGGTCTTTTGGCAGCAGGCTGCCATGGTGCTGGGTTTGGGTGCGTTGTTGATCGTTGGGGTGGTGGCCAGCGCTAAAGTGGGTGGTGGCACGGATCTGCACAATATGGATATGTTTCTGGTTGGCCTGGTTTTGGTAGCCGCCGTGGCCTGGGAAGGCAGCCTGGCTGCGCGGCTATCTAGTTTGATTGGCGAAGCGAAAATAGTGCGCTGGCTGCTGGCGGGCGTGATTTTGATCCCCGCCTTCCTGCCTATGATCGAAGGCAAACCGCTCGAATTACCCGCGCCCGAACGCACCCAATTTGTGCTTGAACGAATTCAGAACAAAGTGATGTGCGCCCGGCAATACGGGGAAGTGCTTTTGATGGACCAACGCCAACTCCTGACCTTTGGTCTTATGGGCGACTTGCCCCTGGTGGTAGATTACGAAAAAAAGTATGTAATGGACCAGGCTTTATCTGACAATGTCGACTACTTTGAAAATTTCCACGCGGATCTGGCACAAGGCCGCTTTGCTTTGATCGTCACCGAGCGCGAGGCGTTGCAATTTAAAAAAGCCGACCTGGAAAGCATTGGCGATGGCTTGATCGAAGAAAATAACGCTTGGGTCACCTGGGTTACAACCCCGTTGCTTGACCATTACGAGTCGGTAGGTGAATTCAAAGACGTCGCCGTAGAACTTTTCATGCCCATCGAGCGAGACTTTGACTGCCCCTAAAACCAAAACAAAAACGAATCCGCAGGCTCAGCGCAGGGCGGGCTTGTTGCGCGTTTACTTTTTGTTGTTAGCCGCTGAAGCCCTGCTTGCCATTGTCCTGGTGTTTGCCACCCCCAGCGAAAGCGGTCATTCATTATTCCTTGGCCTTTCGCTGACGCGCTGGATTTTGGTCGCCGGATTATTAGCCCTGGGCTCATTATGCGTGGCCATGCTTTGGATGGAATGGAGTAAGCACAAAAGGTGGCCGGCTATTGAAGAAACCATCCTGACCGCCATTCAGCATCCGATGGTCTATGCCCTGTTCATCGGACTTGGGCTGGTTCTGTCGGTTGCTGGTTTTTATCTTTTGTTGCTCACGTTCAAATTTTCGGACGAATTTGTAAGTGCCTTGCTTTGGCGGGTTTTACCCTTGACGGGGTGGTTATTTTTTGCCGGGATCCAAACTCTAATTTTGCTTCCACGCCTTCGCTTTAGCTCCAGACCATCGGCAGGGAAGACCTGGCTCCCCGCTCTGGCGGCGCTGGGTACGGTCACTGTGGTTGGCCTGATTATGGCGATGACGGGTTTTGGATTGCATCCCGACCGGACTGGTTGGGAAAATCCTGGCGCTCCGCTGCTGGCCACGCAGATCTTTATTGCCTGGCTGGGCGCCATGCTGTTGTATGCATTAGTCTTTCTGCTCGAAAAGCGTTTTGGATGGCAGGTATCCCGCGGCGACCTGGCAGCCGCCCTAATCTTATGGCTGCTGGCGATCTGGGTCTGGCAAGCTCAGCCGCTCACGCCGACCTTCTTTTCGCCGACTCCACGGCCGCCCAACGCCCAGTACTATCCGTATTCAGACGCGGCCACCCACGATCTTGCCGCCCAGAAATTCCTGATAGGCGAGGGTTTCGGCGGTGTCGTCGAAAAGCCCCTGTATAGTTTCTTCCTGGCGTTATTGCACGTCCTGGTGGGTCAAAACTACTCAAATGTGGTGGCTGCCCAGGTCGTGGTGCTGGCGCTCTTCCCGGCCGTCCTGTTTTTTTTGGCCAGCCAGCTTCATTACCGGCTTTCGGGCGCCTTGTTGGCGCTTGCCATTATTTTTCGAGAAGCAAATGCCATTAACCTGTCAGGGGAGATCAATGTTTCTCATTCCAAACTGCTGATGACCGACCTGCCCGCGGCGCTGGGGTTAGCAGTGCTGGCCTTGCTGCTGCTGCGCTGGCTTCAAGCGGATCGGCGACGGTTACGTTGGCCGCTGTGGATCGGCGCGGCGCTGGGTCTCTTATTACTTCTGCGCTCGCAGATTATCATCTTCCTGCCGATTTTATTGGCGTTCGCTTTTTGGCGGGGTGGGAAGACGCTGCGGGCCCGCGGGCTGTACGCTGGGCTCCTCCTGCTGGGTTTCGCGCTGACCGCCCTCCCCTGGATGTGGCGTAATTTTCAGCAGACTGGCCAGTTCGGTTATTCGCAACCGTTGCAAGCCCTGTTTTTGGCCAAGCAATACAGTCTGGCTCCGGAAGAAGCTGACCCCGGCTTCCCCGAGGGAACGCCCGTTTCAGATTATGTTTCCCTGGGATTTTCCAAAGTGATTCAATTCACCGTGGACTATCCCGGGGAAGTGGCAGGTTTTGTCACCACCCATTTCTTGCATAACGAACTCTCTTCATTCTTAGCTCTGCCCATGCGCTTCGACCTGGCAGACAAGGCGGTCACTTTCTACAACTTGCGACCTTTTTGGATCGGGGCAGAGGACCGGTTGTGGGCAGAGTGCTGTTCGCTGAACAGCTATATCAGCGATACACCTTACTGGCAAAACTGGGATGGCGTTTTTCCTGCGGATGCCTGGACGCCTCTTTTGATGAATGCCTTGATCGTCTCTGTCGGTTTTTCCGTAGCCTGGCGCAAAGTAGGCTGGCTGGCGCTGATCCCCGTGGGGATTCATGGTTTTTACAATCTCAGCACGGCGATAGCGCGCATATCAGGATGGCGCTTTATTCTGCCGGTTGATTGGGTGCCGCTTCTGTTTTATTGTTTAGGCCTTGGGCAGCTCACTCTTTGGGGCTGGGATCATTTATTTGGCACGCGCCTGGCCGGATCAATCCAGGCTAGCACGCATAAGGAACGAATCCCAGGCTGGCGCAAGCAAGGCCTGCCGGCTTTGGCAACGGTCCTCTTGGCTTCTGGCTTGTTGTTGCCACTTGCTGAGGAAGCCATCCCTGCTCGCTATAGCAACTTTGATGCCGAGGCGACGTGGCGCGGTTCACAAATGGCGGAGCAAACTGGTTTGGATCTGACTGCCTTTCTTCAACAGCCGGGTGCCGGCTTGTTCTGGGGACGAGGGTTGTATCCAAGGTTTTACGCTGCAGGCACGGGTGAACCGGGCGGAGGCGGAACTGCATTCAACATCTTGCCCTTTTCCCGCCTGGCATTTTGGGTAGTGGGGATAGAGAATAATCAGGTGGCCTTGCCTTTGGCGGTTTCGCCAGCCTTCCCCAACGCGGTAGATGTGCTGGTGTTGGGCTGCGCCGAGGAGAATTATTTTAAAGCTGCGGCCGTCGTATTTCCAGAAGGTGAGGCCCCGGACCTGTTGGCTAACGGCTCCTCCATATTCCTTTGTTCTCCCTCAACTGTGCCGTAGTCGCGAAAGGTATAATTTTCATTGCGCCTCTTGAGAGGCGCTCTTGTTATGTCTATTGCCCTGATCAATCCCAATCTGGTCGTACAGCGCTCTGACCCCTTCACCACCGGCATCGTGTATATGCCGATTAGCCTGGCTTACCTGGCGTCTGCCCTGCGGCAAGCGGGCCGGGCCGTCCAGGTCATCGATGCCTATGCTTCTGCTCCGCGTCACAGCCGTGCAGCCGGAGCTTTTCTCCTCTTTGGATTAGCCGAAGTACAAGTCATCGCACAGCTTACTGCGGATCTTGAAGCTGTTTTCGTTTACGCCATCAACCTGACCAACCACGTGTCTACCCTGGCCTTGGTAAAGGCGATTAAGCAAGCCGCGTCCAAGGTGCCGCTGATAGTCCTGGAAAACACGCAAGCGGTGACTGCCTATGCGCTGTCCGAGGTGGCTGCGGAGTTTTACGTCGCGGGCGCAGATTACATTCTCGCCGGTGAACCCGAGCGGCGTGCGCTGCGATTACTGGATGCCATTGCCGGAGGCGCCAACGAAGAAGCGCTGCGCGCCATTGATGGCTTGGGAACTCCGAGGTT